>CAZMFK010000001.1:0-21832 GCA_964565545.1 uncultured Caldisericota bacterium
AAATGACAGGGCATCCACGGGATTTCCATTAACGAGGATATTGACCAACACAATCTTTTCTTCTCTATAACCACTGAATTCATAATCCAGCGAAGCATAACCTTTGGTTACCGATTTCAGCTGGTCGTAAAAATCAATAATAATCTCTGAAAGCGGGAAAACATACTGCAAAGATACTCTGATTTCAGAAAGATAGTCCATGCTTTGGTATTGTCCACGTTTTTGCTGGGAAATCTCCATAACAGGGCCAATAAATTCAGAGGGAGTAATGATGGAAGCTTTTACAATGGGTTCTTCAATTTTCCTTACCTGGTGTCTTTCAGGAAATTTGGATGGATTCTCTATATACAGCTCTTCTCCATTTTGCATGACAAAATGGTAAATAACGCTTGGAGCAGTAGTGATTAGCTCTTGTCCATATTCACGCCGGATGCGTTCTGATACTATTTCCATATGAAGCAAGCCTAAATATCCGCATCGAAAGCCATAGCCCAGAGCAGCTGAGGTTTCTTGTTCAAAGTGAAAAGCCGGATCGGTTAGTTTCAGCTTTTCCAATGCATCTTTGAGCTTCTCGTAATCATTCGGAACGAGGGGATATATACCGCTAAATACCATGGGTATGGACTTTCTATAACCTGGAAAAGGCTCTTTTGTAGGTTTTTTGGCATCAGTAACGGTATCTCCCACATTGACCACCTGAGCTTCTCGTATGATAGCTGTAAAATAACCCACTTCTCCAGCACTCAATTGGGGTGCAATCTGAGTACCCATCCGAAAGAAGCCCACTTCTTCGACTTCATATTCTTGCTGATTCGACATGAAGCGGATGCGTTTTCCTTTTTCAATGGTGCCATCCAAAATGCGAATATGGCTAACGACTCCTTTGTATGTATCGAAATGGGAATCAAAAATTAGAGCTTTCAAAGGGAGATCCGAATCGCCTTTTGGAGAAGGGATACGTTCAATAATGCTTGCAAGGATTTGATCCATGCCTCTTCCGTCTTTTGCTGAGGCAAGCACAATTTCTGCTTCGTCAATACCCAAAAGCTCCATAATCTCATGCTTGGTTTCTTCAATGTTGGCATGGGGTAGGTCAATTTTATTGATGACAGGGATGATATTCAAGTCATGTTCTATCGCTAAATAGGTATTTGCTACGGTTTGAGCTTCTACTCCCTGGCTGGCATCTACAATTAGTATAGCCCCTTCGCAGGCAGCCAGGCTTTTTGAGACTTCGTAGTTGAAATCTACGTGTCCGGGGGTGTCAATGATATGAAAAACGTAATCCTGCTCCTGTATCTTGAACTGTAGCCTTATCGGATGCATTTTGATAGTGATGCCACGTTCTTTTTCCAGATCCATGGAATCAAGCATCTGGGTGTTGGCTTGAGCTTTATGGCCCAGATCGCTTCTTTCGATAAATCTGTCCGACAAAGTAGTCTTGCCATGGTCAATATGGGCAATAATACAAAAATTTCTAATCTTATTCATATCCACGCGTATTAGTATACACATTTTTTGTATTACTCAATTTCAACATCTAAGCTATTTTTGCTGTGGATAATGTGGAAAAAACTGTGGACAAACAGGCGCAGGATTCATTTTTAGATAAAGCCATATGTTGAAAAGTAAAAAAGGTTCTTCAAATCATTGAATCAAGAGACATTTCAGGTACATTATTAGATGTTGTTTGAAGTTTTATAAAACGCCAAATAAATGGAGGTTGATCTTATGGAGCTTATCAAGCCAATGGTAGGTATCCTCATGGGAAGCGACAGTGATGCGGATATTGCCGAAAAAGCCATGAAAGTATTCAAAAAGTTTGAGATACCCTTTGAGGTTGAAATTATTTCTGCTCACCGAGATACTGAACGTTGCCTGGAATATACTCAAAAGGCTGCATCAAAAGGTATCAAGGTTATTATTGCTATGGCTGGCATGGCAGCTCATCTTGCTGGCTTAGTGGCATCCAACACTATCCTCCCCGTCATCGGAGTCCCTTTATGCCGTTCTCCTCTTCAGGGATTCGATGCTTTACTCTCTACAGTACAAATGCCTTCGGGCATTCCGGTAGCTACGGTAGGCGTCGATGTGCCTGCCAATGCAGCTTATCTGGCTATCAGGATACTGGCGCTCCAGGATTCCTCTCTGGCTGACAAACTGCTTCACTTAAAAGAAAAAACAAAAGCAGAATTGTTGGAAAAAACTCGCAAATTACAGGAGGCATGGAAAAATGATTAATTCCATCGTTGCCCATACTTCGCTGGATGCCTTTCCTATTGTCAAGAAAGGCAAAGTCAGAGATGTTTATGATGTTGGAGAATATTATCTATTGATTTCAACTGACAGGCTTTCTGCCTTTGATGTTGTTTTTGATGAGCCAATTCCTTATAAAGGCGTAGTATTAAATCAATTGGCAGCCTACTGGTTTGAACAGACCAAAAACATAATCCAAAACCATTTCATTACTTCTGAAGTTATTGATGAATTGCCTATCCTTATCCCAAAGCGCAAAGAGCTCCATATGAGATCAATGTTGGTCAAAAAAGCTCAAGTTCTGCCGTTTGAATGTATTGTAAGAGGTTATCTGATGGGGTCTGCCTATGAAGAATATAAAAAAACAGGCTCTATTGCGGGTAAGCCTTATGGCCATGGGTTAGTCCTGGGATCAAAATTCAGTGAGCCTTTGTTTACTCCTTCCACTAAGGCAGATAAAGGCCATGATGTGAACATTTCCTATCAGGAACTCAACGATCAACTGGGAGAGGATACTGCACAAAAACTCCGAGACCTGTCCCTGGAGCTTTTCCAGTTTGCTTCAAAAGAGGCGCTGAAAAAAGGCTTGATTTTGGTGGATACCAAATTTGAGTTTGGTCAGACACAGGATGGATTAATTCTTATTGATGAGATCTTTACTCCGGATTCAAGCCGGTATGTTCTAAAAACAGATTATGAGGTAGGCTTTATTGATCGAAGCCTGGACAAGCAGTTCGTCAGAAATTTCCTGACCACTTCGGGTTGGAACAAAGAGCCTCCTCCTCCTCATCTACCCGAAGATATCGTCAATAAAACCTCTGAACGTTATCTGTATCTATACCAAATGCTCATCGGGCATAATTTGTTGGAGGAAGTAGAAAATGAAAGAAACAACTCCCATGATTAGCGAAAAATATGTTGAATTTTATAAAGAGGCCATGCGCGAGGGTCAATTGAATTGGAAAACTAAAGAACTTATCGCTATTGCTGTAGCTCTTGGCGTAGGATGCAAGCCGTGTTATGATTTTCACCTGGATCGGGCTAAAAAAGCTGGTGCCTCCCAGGATGAAATTCGTGAAACCCTCGCAGTTGCGCAGGTAGTTATGGCTGGCACAATTCGTGGCATATCAGGCGAATAGTATAATAAACCAAGGAGGAAAGAGTGGTCTGGATAATTGTTGGTCTCGGTCTATGCTTGCTTGAGATTTTTACTCCCGGCTTTTTCGTTTTGCTTTTTGGTGTTTCAGCTTTGCTTACTGGCGTAGTTAGCTTATTGGGGCTTTCCTCTCTGCTTTGGCAGTGGGTGATATTTCTTTGCCTTTCACTTTTCTTTGTTTTTTTTGTAAGAAAGTTCATAGTACGATTACTAAATCAACAGCCTACTCGTTGGTCGAATGTACAAAGCCTGATCGGTAAAAACGCTATTGTGACGGTTGCAATAGAAAAATCTTCCCTTAAGGGAAGAGTCAAAGTGGAAGGCGAAGAATGGATGGCGATTACTGAAGAAGGAGAGGTTTTTGCTCCTGGTGATTTGGTAACAGTGATGAACATATCAGGCACGAAATTAACTGTTGGAAAGGGGTCATAAGTGTATTATCTTTATATTGTTATTGCCATATTTTTATTTATTGTCATTTCCAAAACATTTATCATAATTTTACCTTTTCAAAATGGCGTAAAAGAACGTCTGGGGAAATATGTCTGCAACTTGAATCCGGGACTAAATCTTATTTTTCCTTTTATTGAGCATGTGCAAAAAGTGGATATGCGCGAAAACGTTATTGATGTTCCTCCTCAGGAAGTTATCACTCAGGACAATGTAATTGTTACGGTGGATGCTGTCATATACTTCCAAATCACTGATCCATTCAGGGTATTGTACAATGTTTCCAACTTTGAAATGGCTGCGGTCAAATTAGCCCAAACCAACCTGAGAAATATCATTGGAGAGCTTGAGCTAGACCAGACACTTACCTCAAGGGAAATGATTAACACTCGTTTGCGGGAAGTGCTGGATGAAGCTACTGATCGCTGGGGAGTAAGGGTTACAAGAGTCGAAATCAAAAAAATTGATCCCCCCATGGATATTACTGAGGCAATGAGCAAACAAATGAAGGCAGAGCGTATGAAGAGAGCTGCCATTCTTGAAGCAGACGGAGTCAAACAGGCTGCCATATTGGAAGCCGAAGGGAGCAAGCAGGCCGCAATATTAGAAGCTGAAGGGAAGGCTGAAGCTGTACGAAAAGCCGCTGATGCTGAAAAATATCGTTTAATCGAAGTCGCCAATGGTGAAGCAAAATCGATTGAAACGGTCTTTAATTCCATTCATAAAGGAAATCCCACTAATGATCTGATTGCTATCCGCTATTTGAAAACTCTTGAAGCGGTAGCTGATGGAAAATCCAATAAAGTTTTTATCCCTTATGAGTCAAGCGGCATATTGGGAAGTATTGCTCAGATTGCAGAACTTTTTAAAAGCGATGAAACAAAAAAGAAGGAAGGTTAAGCTGGCTCCAACATAAATGAAGGTTTTTATCGAAGGAGCTGTTATTGTTTTATTAATCCTGTTGAATGGGTGGCTTTCTATGGCAGAGATGGCGATGGTGGCTTCCCGAAAAAGTAGGTTGCGCCAATGGGCTGCTCAAGGCAAAAAGCCAGCAAAGCGTGCCCTTTTTCTTTCAGAGCACAGCAGTATGTTTTTATCTTCCATTCAAGTTGGGATAACCCTGATTGGGATTTTGCTTGGTATTTTTACCGGTTCTACCGTTATGGAAAGACTGAATGTTTTTTTGTCGCAAGCTTATTATCTAATTCCATATTCCGGAATCATTTCTTTTTTACTTGTTACCGTAATGATTACTTTGGCACTCATTCTTTTTGGAGAGTTGATCCCTAAAAAAATTGCTCTAAGCCAACCTGAAAAACTTGCTCTTAAAATAGCAAAGCCCATGACTTATTTTTCCTGGATGATCAAGCCTGTCATTGCACTATTGAGCAAAACGACAGATGGTTTTTTACGTTTGATCCGCATTCAAAACAGATGCACAGAAATACTGAATGAGGAAGAAATAAGAAGCATCATGCTTGAAGGCAAACAAAGTGGAGTTTTTAATGAAACAGAATTCCGCATTATGGAAAGAGCTCTTCGCCTGGGGGATCAAAATATCCAAAGTATGATGGTTCCAAGGCGAAGGATGTTTTGGATCAATGTTTTAGAAAATGACACCAAGATCATGAATTTGGTTTTGCAAAGCTCAGTTTCACATTTCCCATTGTGTGAAGGCAATCTGGATCATATTCTTGGTATTGTCCAGACAAAAGACCTTCTGCAACAGTGGATGTATGAAAAAAAGCTCAATCTAAAAAGCATTGCTCGGGAAGCAGTATTTGTTTATGAAAAAATGGGAGCATTGGAAGTATTGGAATTGTTTCAAAAAGAAAATGCCAAAATTGCTTTAGTTATTGACGAATACGGAGTTATTCAGGGCATTGTATCCTTTTTTGACTATTTACAGGTATTAGTTGGAAAGCCTATACTTTGGGCAGATGGTGCTGGTATGGAAGTTAAAAAACTTGACACTTCCACTTATGAAATTGATGGAATGATGCGCATGGATCAACTTTTAGAGCTTTTCAGCCTGCCCCTTGAAAAGGATTGTCTAATATCTTCAGCTACTGTGAGTGGTTTTATAATGGATCGTTTGGGAAGGATTCCTCAAAAAGGGGATAGTATTCATTGGAACAATCTGCTCATTTATGTTAAAGATATGCACCATTATAGAATACATCGTCTAGTTGTCAGATACGAGAAGGATTTGGAGGAAAATCATGAAAAACAAAACTAAACTAGTAACTGTTTTTTTGTTGTTCACATTCTTGTTTGCAAGTTCTTGCTCTCCATCGAAGAAACGGGTGATATTGATAACTAATATGGGCAAAATTAAAATGGAGCTTTATTCTCAAATTGCTCCAGAAACAGTAAACAATTTTCTTGAATTAGTCAAATCAGGTTTTTATAATCAAAAAATCTTCCATCGAGTGATAGAAGACTTCATGATTCAGACAGGTGGAATCAATTTTGATGGGATTAGTGAAGACGTTGGATATTTTATCCCAGACGAAATAAACCCTCTTTCACTGGGGATGTCAAACGAGGAAATACTGGCATTGGAAGCCAAAGGCTATCGTTACTACACGCATTTCGAATCTCTGCTCTTGGAAAGAGGCGTCATCGCTATGGCCAACCGGGGACCCAATTCCGGATCTTCCCAGTTTTTTATTATCACTGCCCCGGAGGGCACTCCCTGGTTGAATGGCAGGCACACTGCTTTTGGCAAGGTGATAAAAGGAATGGATGTAGTGGATGCAATATCCAAAGTGCCTGTAAATGATGGACACCGTCCGATACGTAGAATATTTATTCGACGTGCCTATATCACCCTGTGGCCTTGGTAATCATTTAAGAGGTAAGCTATGTCCGAAAAAGAACGGATGAAAGAACTAATTAAATTGATTCAGGATTGTGATTATCATTATTATATTTTGGATGATCCGGTGGTATCGGATCTTGAATATGACAGGTTTTTTCAAGAATTAAAAGCTATCGAAGATAAAAATCCCTCTTGGATCAGGAGCGACTCTCCAACTCAAAGGATTTCAAGGGCTGTGATGGATAAATTTGAGCCTTTGGCTCATCTGAGCCCGATGTTAAGTCTGGATAACGTTTTTTCTGAAGAAGAACTCTATGCTTTTGAGCAACGCATTCGAAAAACCTTATCCACGAATGATGCTTTGGTTTATACCGCTGAACCCAAACTTGATGGACTTAGCATAGAGCTTATCTATGATGATGGCGTGCTTTCAGGAGCAGCTACCCGAGGAGATGGGCATATTGGCGAAAATGTGACTCAGAATATCCGCTCCATTCGTTCGATTCCTTTATCTGTGACCACGATGGCCAACAAACATCAAATCCAGCTCCCGCCTTCTTTCAGGGTTCGAGGTGAAGTTATCATGCTTATTCCGGATTTTATTGCGCTAAACCTTAAAAGAGAAAAGGCAGGGGAGCCCTTGTTTGCTAATCCTAGAAATGCTGCTGCTGGCTCCCTTCGACAGCTTAATCCTGCTATCACAGCTGAAAGGAGACTTAATGCCTTTTTTTATTTTTTAAGCGATTATGCTCCTCTTCAATTCAAATCCCAATGGCAGATACTTGACTTTTTGAGAAAACTTGGGTTCATGATACATCCACTCACAGCTTTGGCTAAAACTTCAGAGGAAGCCTTGGAGTACCACCAAAATCTGGAAGCTCTTCGATCTGAGCTCCCATATGAGATCGATGGATCAGTATTCAAATTGAACCAGATCGAATACTGGGAAAAATTGGGGCAAACCTCTCGTTCGCCTCGATGGGCAATAGCTTTTAAGTTCCAAGCCCATACTGAAGAAACGCAAATTATTAATATCGAAATAAATGTTGGAAGAACAGGCATACTAACTCCTACTGCTGTTTTAAAGCCTGTCAAAATTAGTGGTGTGATTGTCCAGCATGCAACTTTGCATAATGAAGATGAAATCATGCGAAAAGATATTCGAATCGGGGACACTGTATTGATTCAACGTGCAGGAGATGTTATTCCGGATATTCTGTCGGTCAATTTTGCTAAACGTCCTGAATCCGCAAAAGCTTTTGAAATGCCCAGGATATGTCCGGTTTGCCAAATGCCCGTGGAACGGATTCGCGGTCAAGCTTATACCAAATGCCTTAATTTGGATTGCCCCGCAAGACTAAAAGAGAGTTTAAAGCATTTTGTATCTAAAGCAGGTCTCGATATTCCGGGTCTGGGAGAAAAATGGATAGAAAAATTTTTTGATTTAGGCTTGATTCAATCAAGTGCGGATATATTTGCTTTAAAAAGCCAGGATTTAGAAAGCTTGCCTGGCTTAAAAGACAAGTCAATCCAAAATCTTATTCAAGCCATCGAAAATGCAAAAAATCCTCCTTTATGGCGTTTTATTGCTGCTTTGGGTATAGATGGAGTTGGCGAAGTTACCTCTCGCTTGCTGGCTCGAAACTTTTGTACGCTGGATCCGATCATCAATGCTTCGATCGATCAGCTTGAGGCTATAAATCAGATTGGCCCTGAAACAGCTTATAACATTGTTTCTTTTTTTCATTTAGAGAAAAATATACAAATGATTCAAAAAATGCTCCAGTATGGTCTTACTCCGATTTCAGAAATTGCTTCTAAGTCTGAAGCCAGCTTTTTTTCAGGAAAAAGCATTGTAGTAACTGGTACTTTAAAGCATTTTTCTCGAGAAAGCATTGAAGATGTATTGCGACAGATGGGAGCAAAAGTCAGTTCTTCAGTAACGTCCAAAACTTCTTTTGTTTTGGTTGGAGAAAAACCAGGGTCAAAAGTTGACAAAGCCAAATCTCTGGGAGTACCATTGATCAGCGAAGAAGAATTTATGGAACAGATCAAGCTATAGTATTGCTGACCCAGGTGTACTGAGTCCCGTTAAACAGTCCTTTTTCACCCAATTTTAATTCTGGAATGACCAGCAAACTTAAAAAAGAAAGCGTCATGAAAGGGGAAGTTAGTTCTGTACCCCATGATTTGACCAGGGCATCCATATGCTGGTATTGCATGGCAGTTTCAGAAGCTTTCTCCAAACTCATTAGACCAGCAAATGGTAACTTCATTGAGTAGGTTTTACTACCACAAACTGCAGCAAGGCCGCCTTTGATTTCTACCAGGGTATTTACTGCTTTGGCCATGTCTGACCTGTCTTGGCCAACTACAAGGATATGGTGGCTGTCATGCGCAATAGAACTAGCAAAAGCTCCCTGCTTCAAGCCAATGCCATGGACCCATGCGCAAACAGGTTTTGATGGCTTATATCGATTGATCAAAGCTATTCTTAATATATCTTTATCAATGTCGGGGAGCATTTCGTTTGTATCATTATGTGCGGTAAAAGGTATTTCGCGGGTTAAAAGCTCTCCGTCGCTGGCCCCAATAACTCGCTGGATCAAGTTGGAAGGAGGAAGAATGAAGTCCTCTTCGAATACAAAGGACGGATTAAAGCATTGATTTACCCAGCATGGAAGGAGAGACTCGCCATTACTTGTAGTTTGAAAACATTTGCCTCGAAAAAAAGAACCTTTCAAGTGAAAGCTTTCCAGATCATCAAGGATTAAAAAATCCGCACTATCTCCTTTCCTGAGTAGGCCTAAAGGCAAAGAATAATGGTTAATCGGATTCAAGCTTGCGCAACGAAGCACCTTCCAAAGGTCTATCCCTTCATGGCACGCTTTTATCAGAAGAGGGTGCAAATGCCCTTTCATCAGATCGTCCGGATGAAGGTCATCGGTACAGAACATGCAGGACTCAGGGTATTGATCCAAAACGGGCAAAAGGTCCTGGAGATTTTTGGCTGCTGATCCTTCTCTAATAAGAATTTTCATCCCTTGCCTGATTTTTTCAATAGCCTCCCTTTCACTTGTGCATTCATGATCAGTATTGATGCCTGTTCTGCAATATTTTTCAAGCATGGATCCGCTTAGACCCGGGCAGTGGCCGTCAACTTTTTTTTCTGCTTCATGGGTGATTCGAATTTTATCCATAACTTCTGGGTCTCGTCTTAAAACTCCGGGCACATTCATAACTTCAGCTAATCCATGCACAAGGGGATGATAAATCAAGTTTTGAACTTCCTGGCTTGAAATAGTATGCCCTGAAAGGTCCCAGGGAGAGGCGGGGACGCACGATGGAATCATATAAGCAGGATAAAGGGGGAGATTTTTGCTTTGTTCCAGAAAATATACTATTCCTGGCAAGCCACAGACATTGGCAATCTCATGCGGATCAGCCACAAAGCTTAACGTGCCTGACAAACGAGCTTGAGCAGAAAAAGCAGCAGGTAAAAGCATGGAGCTTTCCAGATGTATATGGGCATCCACCCATCCGGGTATCAAATATTCCGGATGCATTTTTGAGTCTAAGGCTATGTCTACAATAGTATTTCCCTGAATAGTCAAAGTAACCGGCTCAAATTCATGTTTAACAAAATTGGCTCGATTGCCTTTGATTTGGATGAGATTGGAATAACTCATGAGTTTAATTGACTTTCTGAAGCCTGGTGCCCTGAGTGGTAATTTTATGCCAGATATTATCAATATCTTTGTAAAATATCCAATTGCCCAATAGGTGAATGCCCCATGCATGCATATCCGACAAGAGTCTTAACTGGGTACCGTCCAAATTAGCACGATAGAGCTTTTGATCATCGTCCCAATTACTGAAAAATACTCCTTGGGGAGATACATTTAAATCCCAGACTTTTGTTTCCAACAATTTCTCAATTGCATGAGTTTCCAAATGAATGCGGTATAAAAAACCATTATCGCTCATGTGGCAGAAATACAACCAAGGCTCTATCAGATTAAAATAAGAAGTCATGGCGGGGATGATTGTTTCCTGACTGCTTCCATCAGGACGTATTCGTAACATGTGGTATTCACTACCAGCATTGCTAAAGTAGATCCAATTGCCATACAAGGTGATGTCTCGGCTTCGGTTTTCCGTGATTGGCTTTCGATCACTACCATCATGTTTTATGGAATATATTCGATCATGGTCACTATTGTTGCGATAAAAAATCCATGCTTCAGATGCGACGACATCCCAGCTGGAGTCTTCATTGAGTTTTTGCCGTTCTGTGCCATCAGTACGAATTCGATAGAGGAAATTATTATCTGATCCGTTTCGGTAATAAATCCAGTCTTGTAAAACATTGATGCTGTAGCAATGATCTTTGGTGATAAGCTCTTTTTTGCTACCATCAGGTTTCATGCGATATAAGCTTTTCTCTTGATTGGTTTGGCTGAAATACCACCAGCCATCCTTTTCTGCAAAAATGCCACCGTTGACTAGATTGCCCGCAGCATTTCCCATATCCAACTGGTTGACAACCGGTGGTTTTTGACAGGAATAAAAGCTAAAAAGAAAAACAAGCGCACATAAAACAAAAATAAATGAAATTCTTTTGCCAGTTTTTATCACGCATACCTCCTTATTTTTTTATCATTTTCGTTATCATCTGGATTCAGAGCGATTAGAAAATGACCATAGCATCACCAAAACTATAAAAACGGTATGATTTCTGAATTGCTTGCTGGTAGGCTTCCAAAACCTTTTCCTTGGAATAAAAAGCACTTACCAGCATGATTAAAGTTGATCCAGGCAAATGAAAATTAGTTATCAGACAATCTACTATCTGATAACGATAGCCTGGCTTAATAAAAAGCGAAGTATTGCCCGATCCTGCTCTCAGTTCTCCTTGATCTGCCATGCTTTCAAGGGTTCGGGTAACCGTTGTTCCAACAGCAATACACCTTCCGCCATTTTTTCTGCATTGATTTATCATTTGAACTGTTTGAGAAGACAGTTCGAAATATTCCTGATCCATGTGATGATCTTCGATATTCTCTGCTTTCACCGGTTTGAAAGTTCCAGGCCCAATATGTAAAGTCAGATAAGCAATCGCAGTTCCCTTTTTTTTGATTTTTTCCAGCAAATCATTTGTAAAATGAAGGCCTGCGGTTGGTGCTGCTACTGATCCTTCCTTACTCGCATATACAGTTTGATAGTATTCTTTCCATTGATCAGGATCAGAATGAATGTAGGGGGGCAAAGGAGTTTTGCCTACTTTTTCAAGCAAAGAGAGAAAATTATGATTTTTTGGCCACTCAAATTCAATAACTCGCTCTCCACCAGCTAAAACTTCAATTATCTTTGCTTTCAGTAATCCGGAGGGATGGGAAAGGCTTGCTCCAACACGAGCTTTCTTTCCAGGCGAAACATAGCAAATCCAGGAAGAATCATTGTAAGCTCTGATAAGTAAAACTTCTATTATCCTGGCTTCGTCTTCCAACTCCAACCACAAACGGGCCGGGATTACCCGGGTATCATTTAGTACCAGAATATCTTCAGCTCGAAGGTATTCAAGAATATCAATAAAATGACGATCCTCTAATTTTCCTGACACTCTGTCAATAACCATTAAACGAGCCATATCTCTTTTAATTGATGGTTCCTGGGCTATTAGCTCTTGCGGAAGCTTAAAAAGAAAATCAGCTGTTTTCATTTTTTCCCCAGTTTATTTCGAATCATTTTCCAACGTTCATTAAAATGCGCCTCTTTTCCTCTTGCAACAGGCTGGTACAGAGTGATATTTTTTAAAGCTTCAGGCAGATAAGTTTCATTAACTATTTCTTCTGCTTGGGAGGGAGGATAGTTATATTCCTTGCCATAACCTAATTCTTTCATGAGTTGGGTGGGGGCATTGCGAATATGCAGGGGGATTTCTTCCTGAGGGTATTCCTTGGAAACATACATTGCTTTTTTTATCGCCATATATGATGAAGTGCTTTTGGGGGCAAGAGCTAAATAAATGACAAGTTCAGCCAGAATGCAATCACATTCTGGAAAGCCAATTTGCTGGCATGAAAAAAAAGTACTGTTTGCGAGGACCAGGGCAAAAGGATCAGCCAGGCCAACATCTTCAGAAGCAAAACGAATCAAACGCCTTGCAATATATAGAGGGTCCTCTCCTGCAATAAGCATGCAGGCAAGGTAATATAGGCCTGCATCTGCATCCGACCCTCTAAGGCTTTTATGCAAAGCTGAGATGTAGTCATAGTGTTGATCTCCTTTTTTGTCATATCGGGGAATCCTTTTTTGAAGGATACCCTCCAAATAGGGCGCATCAATGATGGTTTGGCGATCTTTTTGAGCAGTCATAAACACAAGTTCCACGGTATTCAAAGCTATTCTTGCATCACCAGAAGCGAAGTTGACCAAAGCACAGGTGGCTTCTTCTGTCCATTGCATTTGAGCTTTCCCCAATCCTTTTTCTGAATCCTCGAGAGCCCTGTGGATTATGGTTTTAAGATGTTCCTGGCCAAGGGGATGAAGCTGGAGGACTTTTAAGCGTGAAAGCAAAGCGCTATTCAGTTCAAAAGATGGATTTTCAGTGGTAGCTCCTATTAAAATGATATTGCCTTTTTCTATGTAAGGTAAAAAAGCATCCTGCTGAAGTTTATTGAATCGGTGAATTTCGTCAATAAAAAGAACAAGGCGGGTTTTCCGCTGTTCAACTTCTTTAAGTAGTTGTTTGATTTCTGGGATCCCTGTGGTTACTGCACTGAATTGGACAAAGGGCAAAGAAGTGTAATGAGCTATCAGGTAAGCCAGGCTTGTTTTCCCACTTCCTGGTGGTCCCCAAAAGACCAGGGAAGGGAAATTTTCCTGTGTGAGTAATTCGGTTAGAACCTTTCCCGGACCCAAAAGATGATCCTGTCCGGCAATCTCATGGAGTGTTACGGGACGCATTCTTTCAGCCAGAGGTTTTGATGGAGCGGGGGATTCGTTTGGCAAAAACAAAGAAGACATCTTGAACTATTGCCTTAACTGCTCTTGTTGATGGTATTTTTCCGATTGAATGAAAAAATCCAGCATTTCCTTAATATGTTTTTCCATGCGGATTATAGCTATCAGTGCTTTAACAATAAGATAAAGCAAGCAAAAAGCTATCAGGGCAAGAGCAAGATAAAAAGCAATGAAAATAATCCAATTCAGCATTTTTTCTCCTTTTTACTTTTCTTTGATTTTAATTATAGCTGGAAATCAGGGAACTTGCAGGGAGCCTTCCAGATCATAAACCACTGAGGTGCAAAGCATGGGATTATAAACCATAACCCATAAGGGAGAGGAAGAAGGGAAAGGCATTTCCATGCTTATCATTTTATCGAACTCTACCATAGCCATATGACCTTGTTCCACACTTTCTCCTGCTAAAAAATTTTTTAATGCGATCTCATCCATAATCCAGATTTTTAGTTTTGCATCTTTGCTTTTCCAGTATTCCAGATATCTTAAGCGAGTAAAATATGCATCTATCCATGGAATTTGAATTTGCTTAACCTGATGCTCTTGAAACTTCAAATTCAGTATCAGGGAGTTTTGGTATGCCAGATCCAGACAATGCAAATCAGCATTCCACTCAATGGAAAAGGTAAAAACGGTTTGTAGGGCTCGAAGCGATAAAAAAGGTATTTGATCAAATAATACCGCAGCGGGATGATCCAGCGCATGGACTTTGTCATTTAAGATAAGTTGGGAAGAATTAACGTTAATTAAAATATTGAAAAATGGTTTTTTGAGGCTGATAAGTTTTTTTGTTGAATCATAATTCCATGAACATTGGATGAAATCCGAAAAGCTCGAAGCTCTTAGGTATCCTCTTCCGGTTTTTTCATCTATTCTGGCTTCACTGCCTGCTTTATTCTCAAAGCGGATACTTTTTTGGCGCATGATTGAATGCTTATCAAAGGTAGTCTTATGTATATTTTTTGATGAAAATAGCTCAGGAATTTTGTGGGGAATGACAACTTCAATAGTTTTTTCAAACTTTGTTTCCTTTAATGGAAGATAAAATTCTACCGATCCTATTCTGGACACTGCAACAACAGTCATGTTTTGATGGCCAACTTGATAGAGATGCCCCCAACCATCTCCATCAGTATAGGTCATTGCTGAAATAAATGGGAGAGGTTGGTATTTTCCTTCCATTGGCCAATGGCTCCAAAGCTCTATCCGGGCACCATCCAGGGGATTGCCATCACAATCGATGACTTTAAAAGTCAGATCGGAGAGTTTTTCGGGTGGATTATAGGGTAATTCGGATCTTTTTACATGGTCATATTTTCCATTTCCTTCCCAGGCCATGGGCCACGAAAAAATTCGCTGTCCCCAGTTGCGATAATACACCAAAGAATCGCCAATATATTCCTGCCAGCTTTTATTTTCGCCTGCTTCTCCAGATGAAGCATCAGCATGCTGCCAAGTACCTGACCAAAAATTATTAAATTGATGGTCCTCTCCCAGGGCTACAATAATGGTTGTTGGGATATTGACTGATCGAGCTGCTGCCTCATAGATGATTGACCATTCTCCGCACCATATGCCAACCTTGTCATTTAATAGGTTGTGATAGATGTTGTACCAACCTCGAGGCTTTTCTCCCATATGCCATATACCGCCAATATCAACTTTTAACCAATAGAGTGCTTTCCAGGCAGCTTCGTAGAGGGTTTTGGCTTCTTTGACCCTGGAAAGCAGGCTTATGCCATAGCTCTTATCATTGGGCAAATAAGAACGATAAAAATTTCCTTCGTATAGCGTGTCGATAGCACTAGGAACTAAAAGGTAACGATTAAGCATGACCAGGTAAGGATAGTAAATATCAATAGGCATAGTTTCCCATCCTTCCTCTGTGGCGTATTTGAGCGTATTAATGCCCTGATCTTTTTCCATCGCAACATAATTGACTTCATTGGCCATCTCATGGATGCACTGGGCATTTTTTACCAACAAATCCATTGCATCGAATCGAATATAACTTAGCAGATCCTGAATTTGTAGATGGGCCATGCAATAGATAACTTCATCTTTATAGGTAGGATCAAGGCGAGTTATAAATTCCGCACAATATTTTATTTCATCAATGTGATTTCCCCTTGAATAAAGCAGCTGCCCTTTGCGATGATAACCTGATCCTCCAAAAAATCCATTCAGTGCATTATTTTCTGCCTGAGAGTCCAAAGGGACCCATAAAGGATCAACCTCTGTTCCATGATTGAGGATACAGCTCAAAGGATCTATACCGTCTGCATAAAGCAAATCTTCCCTGCCGTCTCCGTTGGTATCCAAAAAAGCTATGGAGACAGAACCGGAGGCCAAAGGTTTGTCCCACAAAGGTTGAGATATAAACAAGGGGGGATTGCCACTGATTCGAAAACTGACTATATCACCATCAGCACCTGATATAAGCAAAAGTGCGCTGTCAGGCCCAAGGGAGTAAATAGCCGGTTGTGCTTTTTGGTTGACATAAACCCCTTTTCTAAGCACATCAGGTCCCCATTTTTCTTCCCAATAAGGGAAAAAATTTTCTTTGAGTTTCCAAAGTCCGCTCTGGTAGCTAAGCAAAGCAAGAGAACCATCTTCTAATCCCAAGATCAGGTGATGTTGGTTTTCCCATTTCCAGGAGGTGATACTCCACAAGGCTTTATCAGGATTTTCAAATGTATAAACCAGTTCCGGGGAAGAAAATGAAAGTTCAGTTTTATGTTCCATATTCTTTAAGCGAAAAATGGAATTTTCTATAGCATAAAAAAGATCATCAAAACCTTTTTTTTCTGATTCTATGATCGCCAGACTTATTTTTTGTTCATTTTCAATAGGTAGCTGAAAACTTTGCATGAACTTTAGATAATAATCTCCTGGTCTGGAATGAGACTGGTAGTAATCAATTTTGCCTCCGGATTTGCAGATCAATAGATCCGGATTATTATTGTTATTCAGCTCTCCTAAAGCAATAGACACAGGATTGTCAGAAAGGACAAGGCATTGATCTAAAGAGCGAAATTGTTCCCACATCACTTCTTTAAGCCAATCAGGAGTATGCGCCAGCGCATCCTGGACTAAAGTTGAAGAAAAGGTTTCGGGAGTTTTTAAGGCAGACAAAGAACCATGATCATCAAGGTTCCAGAGATGATAATCACCTGGGTGCAGAACGAAGGATGAATCAGTTTTCTTTTCAAAAGAATGCAAGGGCATAAAAGGTAGGACCACTAAACTCGAAGCAACCAAAAAAACAGCCATCATTTGTTTAAGCATTTCGAACACCTTCCTTTCTGTTTATTCAAAATTTATAATTAATTTTTTATAGTGTAAACCCTTCAAAATGGATATCTTATCAACAAAAAAGTCGAATAAGTTTTATCATGAAAGGATATTTCTGTTTCATGGTTCTTGATTAAAACACATCCTAGTAATTAAGGCTTGATTTCTGCCGTGAGTGTATTCGATGGCTCTGAAAAATCTTCTGCTGAAAAAAAGAAAGTAATCGTCAAATCTTTTTTATCCCATAAATCAGGCAAAATAAGAGCTTTAAGCTGGCAAGACATAAAAGATGAATAAGGAACTGGAGGTAGCAAGAACTGGCTTTCGTTTGAATTGGAGGATAACTCAGTAAATTCGGAATTGAATTCGAACCTAATATACTCCGGATGCTTAATGCTTAGAACAACAGATGAAATATCAATGTTTCCCAGATTTTGTATGCAAAAGCGAAGGTATATAGGCTCATCCATGCGATAGGAAGGTTTGTTGAAACAATTGTTGCTTTGAAATTCTATTCTTTTTCCTTCGGTACGAAAGGCCCAAAGCGGAGATGAAGCAATCAATCCTGCTCGATTGGTGGATTGTACCATCCAGTAATAGCGCTGCTCAAAATCCAGCACAAATGGAAGTTCAAAAGGTATATATTTGATCCAGGAACTCTCGAAAATTTTCTGAAGTCCGGCGTCGTATAATGATAATTTATAATGCTGCCCCTCTATGATTTCCCAATAAAAGGAGACAGGCATGGGAATATCAAACTCCTCATTTTCAGGATAGCTTAATAAAGCAGGCGAAGGCTTTGAGGAAAAAATTACACAGGATAAGAAACAATTGGCCTTGCCCTGAAGGTTTTTTCGCCATGCATTGGCACTTACTGGAAAATCAATTGAACGGGTGTTGCCTAAAATCCATAATCGGGAAGGTTCGATATAATGCAAGCATCGAATCTCATCAAAATCAGTTCCTCCCCAATATGTTGCAAAATCAATATGCTGGGTTTTTTTGTTCCATTGAATAACAAAGCCATCTCCACTGCCATTGTTTTTTAACTGAAGGGAACTATCTGTCTTGATGAGATTGTCTGAGTATGTTAAACCAGCAAGAAGTAAATAATCTTCGTCGACATTCAAGGTAGTTCTAACCAGATCCATGCTATTTCCTGATATTACCGAACTGAATTCCAGTTTTGAATGGCTGATGTCCCATGAACAGATGAATATAGCCGGCAATTCTTTTTCGGTGATAATTCTTTCTTCATCAGAGGGGAAGTCAACGGAGTAAGTGTTTCCGACAAGGCATACTTTATTATCAGGGCATAAAAGCAAATTTACAGCTTTATCAAGGCCTGTTCCTCCAATAATAAAACACATCATAGGCTGATATCTGTTTTTGGGGAGCTGAACAAGAAAAGCATTACCCATTAACGCAGCATCCTGTGGAACTAATGTATGAATTGACATTAAATCTGGAGAATAAGTTGTTCCGGAAATAAAAAAGCTTCCATCATGACTTTGTACCATGCCTTCAGCAGTTTCAGCTCCGGAACCGCCAAGATAAGTACTATAAATTAATTGAGATCCTGTTGAATCAAACCGTACAAAAAAAAGGTCACTCTCCCCTTTGAGGAATCGCTGAAAGGAATTGGGAACTATAGGGAAATTTGGAGAACTGGTAGTGCCCAGTAGATTGATATATCCATCATTATCAATTTCAAGTGCAGTAGGAGTATCATCGCTGGAACCCCCCAAGAGTGTACTGAATATAAGGGATGTGCCACTTGAATCTATTTTAAACAAAAAAACATCTTGTTTTCCCTGGTTTTTCTTTTGAAAAGCCTGAGCAGTTACAGGAAAATCAACTGAATAGGTGTATCCAGCAATGATAATGTTTCCAAAGGAATCAAGTTTAATGGCCGTAGGGCGATCAATCATGGAGCCACCCACCAGGGTTGAAAATAGCAGTTTTTTTTCCGTCAGATCCCATTTCATCACAAAAATATCGCACCATCCTCTGATCTCAGTGCAATAAGCATTACCACTCACAGGAAAATTGTCAGAGTAGGTAAACCCTGAAATAACTAGATGGCCTTCATGGTCCGTGATCATTAACCAGGACTCATCCATGGAGTTGCCACCAAAATAACTGGAGTACATCATTTCATCCGAATACGATTCCGGAAAATCACTTTCCATGGGATCAATAGTATTTCCTGTCTCGTGGCAAATGCTGGCATCAGGATAAACGAGTGAGCAATGATCAGGGTTTAGCTGAGAATTAAAACCATGCTTGAATGAATGAATTCCAAAAATCACCGCTGTAACAAGAAACAAAACCATTTTGTGGCGGAATAGCATTGTCTCCTCCGCGAAGAAAGAACAAAACTACATCTTTACAGGAATTTTACCATAAGCAGGTCATAAATAAAAATAAAATTTGGGCATAACTATAATGAGTTTTAATTATGGAGGTAACAAAATGAACACAAAAGAAAGAATGAGCATTCAGGGACCTGGCAATCGAATGCTTACCATTCGAAGGCCATACTCTCTTTTCAGTCAACTGATGGATGATTTTTATGATGATATCCTGATGCCTGGAATTTCCAGGGAAGGATATGTGATGGCTCCCAGGGTAGATTTGATTGACAAAGATAACTACTTTGTTCTTGAAGCAGAGCTTCCTGGAATGGACAAAAAAGATCTTGACATTGAAATTTGCGAAGATTCTGTTGTTATCAAGGGAGAAAAGAAGATGAACCAGGAGCACAAAGAGGGAAAGTATTACTATCGGGAAAGCACTTATGGCAAATTCATGCGGCAAGTCCAACTACCTGATAAGATTAACACTGAACAAGTCAAAGCCAATTATGAAAATGGAATGCTGAAACTAGAACTGCCTAAAGCAGAATCTACCAAGTCAAGAAAAATAGAATTATAGTTATTCAGTCATCACCGAATTAGTGCCAAACTTTAAAAGCGGGGATATTTTCCCCGCTTTTTTTATGGGAGTTCAGCCAATAATTTCATAAACGCTAAAGCAGCAGATTCGGGAAGCTGGTCAAAGCCTCCCTTAAAGTCTTCTCTGGATTGGACATACGAAAGTCGGTCCTTGATCCGTTCTTTTAGCTGATGATAGTATTCTGGATTTTGCATCTCAGGCATGAATCCATCAATGGGGAGAATATGCAATTGCGTGAAAGGTTTCCAGGGAATAAAATCAGCAGATTCGTCAACAATCTGCTCCAGGATGTTTAAAGTAAGTTCTTTAGGTATCTTTTTTTCCATGAAAAAACCGGTATTAAATATAAAGGCAAGAACTTTCCTGTCTTCAAAAAGGGACCGAAACTTTAAAAAATCATCTGAAAGCGGGTAAGTACGGAAGGGGTTGGCATACGGCTCAATCACCAGAGCATTGGGATCAACTCCGGGAGCCAGGCGCTCAGCAGAGGTCCTTTTAGTAGCCAGGGTAGCCCCAAATGCAGCAGCAAGGTCTGAACCTTCAATTTTTATCACCGGTGGCAGCGTTGGATCTTTCATAAGCCAGATGATTGCATTGACTGGTTCTTCAAACTTGTCCACCCGATTGGGTGACCAGAGCCTGGATTTAACAGCCCTTCCATTTCCATTGCGCAGATCCTCAGTAACTAAAACTATCTTGTTTTGATCGTCTCGCATAGCTCCACAATTTTGAACACTGAGCAAAAACTGGTTATCAGGAGAATCACAGGGATAGTCTGAAGTTTTGTCAAAATATGAGGGTTCCAGGGCAACGGAAGATCCATTTTGCGTCGAGATGATGAATGCATCATCATGCAGTACTGTTACATCATATTTTTCTCCATGCTTAGCATGAGTTAAAGTTGATTTACCTGACCCGGAAAGACCAAAAACTCCTGTAACAAAACTTTTTTTGTCTGACTTGGTATAACGTTTTTGACCTCCGTGGCAGGAAGCAAAACCATTGCGGTTGGCTATTCCCCAAGCCAGGGTTAAGGTGCCTTTTTTAAATTCTCCGAAATATCTCATCCCCAAAATAGCTGCGCAATTGTGCAAAGGGTCAAAAAAAGTTAATCCCAAAGGGTATTCAGGGTGAGACCAGTCGGGATCCGAAAAAACATAGATATCTCCTTCATTCATTTTGGTTGAAAGAGCATACATGGTTTGATATTGCTGATTGATGTATTGAAAATTTAAGAGCCAATTATACATGATATTTTCGTGTGTTTCAGGAATGAGTAAATGGCTTTTAACCATAAAGTCAGTATGAAGTCCGATATAAGCTTGTGCATGGTACATTTTCCTGTATCGGGTATGATAAATTGCCTCACGAATAATTGCAGCATATCTCTCAACTTTTACTTCTGGTTCCCCTACGATTCTCCTAGCTGCTGCGCAACGCCCGGCAACCTCGCCATCGTTGAAGAGTAAAACTTTTGTATGATTTTCCAGACCTACTTTTTCTGGACAAAAAACATCTAAGTCAGTAACAATAGTACCTGCTGAGTTGTAGGCAAGCTGATATGCCTGGCTCAGAGAATGCACAGGCATTACATTATTGCCATAAAAAGCAGTTTCGATGGTGGTTTTTGCTATAGAAAGCAAAGGATTTTTGGGGTGTATCTCCGATCTGGAAAACACATCAATTGTTGCCATATCATCTTACTCCTTCATATATCGTTGGTTGATACATTCTAATTTTATTATATGAAGCTTTATTTTTTCGCAAATAGTGGCTTTTTTAAAATCTTGTTGACAAAAACCTTTGGCTTTTTATACTCATCTAAGGTAAGTGTGCTTTCCGTACACTCCCCGATAGCTCAATGGTAG
>CAZMFK010000001.1:21842-25117 GCA_964565545.1 uncultured Caldisericota bacterium
ATATTGAAGGTTTTCGGTTAACTGCGGGAGAAAGAGAACGGTTATGAAAAGGGTTGCACATGGGGAGCCATTTTCATTTCCAAAACTGATTTAAGCTTTTTTTCAACTCGTCCAGTGTTTTAAGCTTCTGGATTGGCTTCCAGTGAAGAGGTAGTAGCTCTTCATAATATGGATAGGAAAAGCGATCATCCACCAGTAGTATAAAGCCTTTATCTTGCTCTGATCGAATGACTCTTCCACCTGCCTGCATTACTTTCGTCAATCCAGGATAAAGGTAAGCATAGGGGTAACCATTATCAAGAGTTTCATCGTAGTAGTTTTTGATTAGTTCTCTTTCTGGGCATATTTTGGGCAGACCTAGCCCAATAATTATTACTCCATGGAGCTTTTCTCCTACCAAATCAATGCCTTCGGCAAAAGATCCACCCAAAACAGCCATAGCTAGAAGCGATTTTTCGTTTTCTTCAGTAAAAGCATCAATAAAAGCTTTCTTTTCTGCTTCTTTCATTTTGGAAGTTTGGATCATCAGTTCAAGATTTTCGTCTTGAGATGAAAACTGTTTTGCAACATCAGTCAGGTATTGGTAGGAGGGAAAATATACAAGATAATTCCCTTTTTTTAATACCAGCACACTGCCAATTAGTTTTGTAATTTTTTCTATGGAAGCAGGCCGATCTTTCCAACGGGTGGAGATATCCGAATAGGTCATAGTCAGCAAATTTTCTCTGGGAAAGGGAGATTCCAGCTTCAGAGTTAAATCTGTTTTTTTTCCTCCGAGGATATCTTGATAATAAGATTCTGGACTTAGCGTGGCTGAAAAAAATATGCTCGAAATGCTTTTTTTGGTGCTTTCGTTAAGTTCTTTGGAAGCATCAATGCAATAAAGCCTTATAGAAAAGTCTTTTTTTTCTTGAATAAAAAGTATGAAATATTTAAGCTTCAGGTTTTGAGTTAATTTTAGCATGAAGCTTAAAGAAAAATAAAGCTCAGAGCATTCTTTTGGAAGCATTCCCCTGGAAGCTTTTTCAGGGATAGCATTTATCTCTTCCAGAATTTCTTCAAGGCAAATCTCCAATGCTTGTGGAAATTTCTCAAAGACTTTCATTTGATTAGCAAATCGATCTGGCATTTCTTTTTGTTCTAATAACATGAATCGGTGGGTATTTTTGAGTGAATCATATAATTCAGGGAAACTTTTTTTAACCAACTTCATGCAATTCCATATTTCTTTTTTGCTAAATTGAGCAGAATACATTTCCCGGGATCGATCCACTAAATTATGCGCTTCATCTACCAACACCACTGCTTTGGGGGGAGATAATTCCCAGTAACGTTTAAGTTTTACTCGGGGGTCAAAAAAATAATTATAATCCCCGATGATAATGTCAGCCCAGAGGGAAGCATCTAGTAAAAACTCAAAGGGACAAAGAGAGTATTTTTCAGCTACCAGACAGGCTTCTTTGCTAGTAAAGAGATCGTCCTGAAGCAATTCGTTCAAAGCATCCATTAGACGATGATAATAATCCATCCCATAAATACAATCTGTAGGGTCGCAAGAACTTTGCTGCAAGGGGCACAATTTTAGCTTGGCAGTTATTTGTATTGTTCTCAACCGGACTCCCTGATTCAGCAAATGCTGGATAGTATCTGCCACGTGGATCTGCTGGGCAGTTTTTGAGGTTAAATAAAAAACTTTGTCAATGCTTTTGTTTGCCATTGATTGAATGGCAGGGAATAGTACCCCCATGGTTTTACCAATACCTGTCGGAGCTTCGGCCCATAAGCTGGAAGATTCATGTATGCAATAACTAACATGGTCCAATAATTCTTTTTGCCCTTTTCTAAGCGATGGAAAAGGAAAAACAGCTGATGAAATAGAGCGATTTCGCTGTTCTTGCCACTGACATATTCTTTTTTGCCAATGGATATAAGCGGAAAGCATATTTTTGCATGTTTTTTCGATTTCATCAAAAAGGAAAGCTTTGTTAAAACGAGAGATATCTTTTTTGGGAAGATGAATGTAATATAGTTCAATTTCACAAGATTCATACCTTTTCTGCGAATGGAGCATAAATGCATAGCACATGGCCTGGAGCCAGTCATTTGGGAAAGAATCCATCGTTAGATCGCTTATAGGCGTTGAAAGAGTTTTTATTTCTCTGATAACTGGCACTTGCTCAAGATAATACAATTGATCAGCTCTGCCATGGAGGCTTATTTCAACTCCATCAAGAATGCAAGTGTGGGATAAAGTAATTTCCGCTTGGATGTTAGCTTCCTTTTGAATTTCTTTATGTAGCAAGGATCCTTCTGCTAGTTTTTTTTGCCAGGTTGGTGAAAGATTTCCCAGGCTACCTCTCGGATATAGAAATGCGATCATTTCTCTTACTGAAACATCCAATTTCAAGTGCTCCAAGGTTGAGCCAATATTTGTTTGGTTTTTCAAGAGAGCGCCTGGCAATTTTATTTTGGAAGAGGAACTTTGTCGCGAGTAATCAAAGAAACCAACAAAAGTAGTAAAAATGATCCTGCTACTCCAGGGATAAAGCCATGAATTTTGAAGGGATTACCCAAAATGTTCCATGAAAGGGATATAACAAATCCTCCGATCATGGAAAAAATTACTCCGGTACGCGTGGTACCATTCCAGTATAATCCCAATAAAAATGGAGCCAGACAGGTGGAAGCTATGATTGCCCAAGAGAAAGCTGTCAGCGTAAGCACCAATCCGGGGGGATTGAGGGCAAGCAGAATGGATATGAGACCAATGATTACATTGGTAAGCATGCTGAAGCGTAGTTCTTTTTTTTCATCCATACTTATAGCGAATGATTTTTTCAGCATATCCCTTACAATAGATCCCGAAGAAATAATCAGGACGGAAGAAAAAGTAGACATGCCCGCAGCAATGACTCCAATAAAGAAGATAGCTACTGCAAAAGGCGAAAGATAAGCGTTGACCATGCTGGGGATAGCCAAGTCCGGGTTGGCTAATTCGGGAAAATGGATTCTGGCAAGAGCTCCGGTTAAATAAGGGATAAAAGCCATAGCCCCTCCGATGGAAGCTATTAAAGTGCCTATGCGGATAGCTTTGTTGCCTTTAATGGAATAGAAGCGCGCCAACATCTGCGGCATGCCCCAAACTCCGAAGCTAACCACCAGCACGTAAGATATTAATCCTGGAAATCCCCACAATCCAGGGGTTTCAACAAAGCCATCTCCGATTGCCTTTAGTGAAGAGACTCCAGCGCTTAAACCTCCCGAGACTTGCAGGG
>CAZMFK010000002.1:0-25044 GCA_964565545.1 uncultured Caldisericota bacterium
GAAAACATCCTGTGAGTTCCGATAACTAGCTCTATTCTCCCTTCCTCCAATTGATGAATTGTTTCTTTTTGTTTTTTTGGAGGGATTAGTCGTGACAAGCAAGCTACATTGATAGGATAAGGAGCATATCGTTCTTTAAAGTTTTCAAAATGTTGACTAGCCAAGATTGTAGTGGGAACAACCAGAGCTACTTGAAAACCATCCATAATTGCTTTAAAAGCTGCGCGAATAGCTACTTCAGTTTTTCCATATCCTACATCGCCTGTTACCATACGATCCATAATATGAATAGATTCCATATCCTGTTTAACTTCATGAATAGCCTGTATTTGGTCAATCGTTTCTTCGTATGGAAACATAGATTCCATTTCTTCCTGCCAGGGGGTATCCGGAGCATAAGCAATTCCACTGGATACTTCTCGCTGGGCATACAATTCAAGCAACTCTTTTGCTAAAGCCTCTGCTCCTTCTTTAGCTTTTGTTCGAGTTCTTTCCCATTCTCCTGTACCCAGAGAATTAAGCTGAATCGTCTCAGGATCTCCAATGTATTTGTTAACCATATGAATACGTTCAGGAGGAATATAGAGCTTGTCTTCTTTAGCATACTCCATTAGCATATATTCTTTTTGTTTTCCTTCCGCATCTTTGACAACGGTTAGTCCTCTGTAAATCCCTATTCCATAAGAGTAATGAGACAGGATATCCCCTAGTTTCAAATCGTCTATAGATTTTATAGGAATACCTTCTTTGAATCGTCGATGGCTCTTGTGTGGGCGTTTCCATCCAAAAAGCTCCAAATCAGTCAGGATAGCGATCTTCTTGTCAGGATAATAGAAACCTTTAGACAAATGGGCATCATGGATAGTTAAGTGAGAATTAAGTAAATCTACTCCCAGATGGGATAGAATTTCAATTACTCGGTTTTTTTGTTTGGTAACAATTAACAAATGTCCCTTTTTTGAAATGTATTGATCAACTGTTGCTTTTAAGTCTCGCTGGACAATAGCATCCATATATCGTACGGGCAAAGCAAATTTGGAAGGCATTGACTCGCTCAAAGGCAAAGATTCCAACTCCCAGTTTTTTTTGTGATGAAGAATTTTTTGTTTGTTTTCTTCCACAAATAACTCAAACGGAAAATGTAGAATTTCCTTTTTATCTTTTTCGATCGTGCGAATTTCTTCTAATTCTTGCTCCAGAGCCTCAATGCTTTGTCTAAATTCTTGAGAGTTAAGCCAAATGAGAGGCTCATCGCAACAGAAATAATCAATAAGAGTGCATTCGCGAGATCTGAAAAAGGGAAAATAGTGCTCAATACCGCTAAAATGTATTCCCTCTTCCATTTTTTCCAAATCATGATCGATTACTTCAGAAACAAGGTGCTTTTGTTTATTCATCCATTCACGGATATGCTTTGAAGCATTTTTGTATTGATCTGGAGAAAAAACAAAGTGACTAACGGGCAAAATTGGGTATTGTGTTATTTTTTCGATACTAAGCTGAGTACTGGGATCAAAAAAACGGATACTTTCCAAAATATTTCCAGCCAATTCCATTCTAACTGGATACTTGGAAGAAGGAGAAAAAATATCGATGATTCCTCCTTTTACCTTCATGTCACCAATCTTTTCAACACTTGGTTCCTGTCGATACCCCCATTGGTTCAATTTTTCAATTACATCCTCCAGGCGTAAGTTTTGCCCAGTGGAAATTAACAGAGTATTTTCTTCCAAAACTTCGGGCGCTATCACAGGGTTAAAAAGAGCATAATAAGGAACAAAAACAATAGCATGATCCCTAATTACTCTATCTAACACCTGGATTTGTTCACCGATCTGTTCAATGGAAGGAGAAATTTTTTCATAGGGCAACACGGATGAATCAGGAAAAAGTATCATTCGCTGGCTTTGTTCAGGATCAAGGATTGATTGTAAATCCGCCATCGTATGAGCCAATTGAGATTCATTTTTTGCACAAACCAACATTTTTCCTGAATGATTTCGAATAATTTCTGCTATGGCTAAAGAAGCAGCAGCGCCAACAGCATTAAACAAGGGGATCCGATATTCAGCATTATTGATAAGTTGAGAGGTTTTGAAAAAGGGAGTAATTTCAGAAAAAAGATGAACAAATTTTTCCCAAGTCATTGAGTTGAATTCTTTTTTCGGGGATATTTGATGGCAGTGTAATCAAAGCCATAATCAAGACAATCCAGAACAATATTAACCGAAAGAGCAATAGCTTCTTCAATCAAAGCCCTTTCAGAACTTCGAAAGGGAGTCAGTACATATTCGACTATATCATCTTTTTCTGCAGGCCGTCCTATCCCGATACGAATACGGATAAAATCCATCGTGCCAAGTCGCTCAACAATAGATCGCAATCCTCGATGTCCGGCTATACTGCCCCCTTTCTTTATCTGCACATTACCCGTATCCAAATCCAGGTCATCATGAATTACTATTAATTGCTGAGGGCTAAAGTTAAATTTTTTTAGCAATTGAAAAACTGAATTGCCTGATAAATTCATATAGGTAAATGGCTTTGCAAGGATAAACGAAGGACTAGCTACTCTCTCGATTTTTGCAATTAAAGCCTGAGATTGCACTAGTTTAATTTTGGTCCGGTACATTGCTGCCAATTGGTCAGCAACCATAAAGCCAACGTTATGTCTTGTTTTTTCGTATTCCGATCCTGGATTGCCCAGGCCAGCTACTAAAAACACCGAATTTAGGACTCCTTAAGAGTTTTTTTGATGCTTTTCAATTCTTTTCGAATTTCACTAAGATTTTTAGACATTTCATACAAAAGATGGATCATAAGATTGCGAACATCATCGTCTGCGAGATCTGAATACCGGGATTGCATATCCGCAGTGAAGCTTTTACGTGTTCGATCCGGAAAAAAACAAGCGTA
Source organism: uncultured Caldisericota bacterium (assembly GCA_964565545.1). Lineage (GTDB taxonomy): Bacteria > Caldisericota > Caldisericia > UBA6126 > UBA6126 > T3SED10-260. Next base: position 2,917 of record CAZMFK010000002.1, read on the forward strand.
CAAATCTTTTTCATATTCTTCCAGTTCATCTTCGTCCATATCATAATCTATCGTCATTGAGGGCTTAAGGCCATTGATTTGGGAAATCAAAGCTACTCGATGCTGCGCTTCTAACTCTTCTTGGGTTCGGCGTTTCCCTTCAGGCACATGTAAAAAGATGGTTGGAAAACAAAAATACTCAACACCATTGATAAAAACCATTAAAGGGTACTCTTCCAATATATCCAACAAAACATAAGGAGAAATCATGTATATCTCCCCGCTTTGAATGACAAATACCACCGTACCTTTTACTGGACGCTCCTTTTTCAAGGATTCAAGTTTTTCTGCAAAATTCTCAAATACAGTTTTTTCAAGCAGCACATGTCTCTTCCAGTGAATATTTTTGGATGTTTCTGGCAAAAGCAAATCAAGATCTTCCTGGACCTGGTCAAGATACTGAAGTAGGCAAAAGATCCTGTCTGATTGCAATATAGCGGTATTGGCAGCGATATTGCTTGATCGAAGATGATGTTCGTGAAGTTCGTTTTTAAGAAGCCCTTTGACGACTCGTTTGGCTTCCACAAGATTTTTCGGATTCAACTAAATTCCTCCCGAGCTAACAAAAAGCTCATAAACAAAATTTACTTTTTTTATTCCCTTATATCATACCATAAATTTTCTGTAACGTTAGGGGCTTCGTACTCTTTTCTTAACTCAGAAATTAGTTCTTTCACAGATATAATGCTATTAAGCCTCCATGCATTGGCACCTGAAAAAGCAAAACCATGAGTAAAAAGCCCTTTTTTGGCATTTATCAGTGCTGAGGCAATACAATATGGAGCATTCTTAAAATCGCAGGTAATGATGCAATGGTATGGACAGGAAAAAGGCTTGGTATGGCCCAATGCAACTTCATTAAGAAATTTATTATTTATTGCTCTTCCAGGCAGTCCTACCGGACTATTAATAATAACTATATCCTGTTGTTTTGAAGAAAGATAGCTTTGCTTAAAATCATGAGAAGCGTCGCATTCATTGGTTGCTACAAATCGAGTTGCCATTTGAACACCAGCAACTCCTAATTCAATATACTTTCTGATGTCTTCTCCTGAGTATATTCCTCCTGCAGCAATGACAGGAATTTTCTTTAAGTATTTGGCTTCAATATTTCGAACTTCATCAAGAACTTGAGGTATCAAACAATCAAGCTGATATGCTGGGTCATTAATTTGATCTGGTTTGAAGCCTAAATGCCCCCCAGCTTTCGGACCTTCAACAACATAGGCATCAGGTACATAACGATACTTTTCATACCACCGCTGAGTTAATATGCGGGCAGCTTTAGCACTGGATATAATGGGCACTAGTTTGGTCTTAACGCTATCTTTCAGATAAGAAGGTAGATTTAAAGGCAATCCCGCTCCAGCAAATATGATATCGATCCCTTCCTGGATAGCTGCTGTAACATATTCTCCAAAATTGGATAAAGCTGTCATAATATTCACTCCAATAATACCTTTGGTCAGTGATCTAGCCTTTTTGATTTCTTCTCTTAAAGAGCGAATATTGGCTTGCAAGGTGCTGCCAAAAAAGTCTGGCTCATTCATTCCAATACCAGCTACTGCAATGACTCCAATCCCGCCCTGGTTAGCTACCGCGGAAGCTAATCCGGACAAAGATATCCCCACTCCCATTCCTCCCTGAATAATAGGAATAGAAGCATGCAAATCGCCAATTTGAAGAGAGGGAAATTTTAAAGTAATCATTTTACACCTTTGCTCAATTAAGAGAAAACTAATTTTGATTATTGTAACATAGTATTAGCACAAAGATATATGCGCCTATCAATCCGTTTTTGACACACTATTGAGATAAATAATGAATTGAACAATCCATGCTCGAAAGCCATTTCAACCTGTGATATACTAAGCTGGTATGAATGAACAACCCTTGAGAAGAATTGGCTTTGTGGCAGATGGTGGGGATGCTGGTGGCGCACGAACTCACATTTTAGCCTTACTGGCTCGCATGCCTGAACATAATATTGAATGCTATTTTTTTTCACTGGGTGAAGGAGCTCTTTCCAGCTCAGTAAAAAAGCTTGAAAAAATTCATTTTACCCCTTACCCTTTAAAATCCAAAGCTGACCCTCGTATTTTCAAAGCTATTCAACACTGGGCAAAGGAGCATAGGCTAGATATTGTTCATACCCATGGCTTGAAAGCTAATATGTATGCACGTTTAGCTCTTTATCGTTCTCCAATGCCAATAGTGACAACTTACCATAGTCATCCTTTTTTCGATTATCGAAACCTTTTGTTTGGCATTGCTTTTACCATAATAGACCAACTAAGCCTCCATCGCAGCAATCGTTTTATTGCTGTGTCCTATGAAATTTCGACCCAGCTGGAGCATCGTGGGATTAGTAGAGATAAAATTACCATAATTAAAAATGGCGTAGATATTAGTCGTTCGCAGTTCATTGCGGAAAAAAACCTAAGTGAACAGATTCGCTCACAATGGGATATTCCTTCTGATGCATTTTTAATTGGATCACTGGGAAGGTTGGTCAAAGTTAAAGGGTATCGTGAAATGTTGCATCTTTTTAAAGAATGTCTCCTGAAAACTGATAAAGAATTGTATTTATTGATCATCGGGGGAGGAGAAGAAGAGCCATCCTTAAAAAAACTAGCTGAAACACTGAACATTCAAAAAAGAGTGCGGTGGGCTGGATATCAAAAGGATCCCTGGCCTTTAGTTCAAGCATGCGACCTGATGCTGTTTACTCCAAAGTCTGAAGCGTTGGGTATTGCTATTTTGGAGTGCATGGCTTCTAAAAAAGCTATAGTATCTAAAAAAGTAGGTGGCATACAAGAGCTTCTGCTTGATCGTTATAATGGTAGAATCCGCTCCAAACGAAACGAATTGGTTAAAATCGTTTTGGAATTAAGTTGCGATTTAGATCAGCGAAAAGCTTTAGCTGAAAATGGTTTTCAAATGGCTCTTCGCTTTTTTACCCGAGAACAGATGGTAAAAAAAACTGTTCAGCTTTATCGAAGCATTAAAAAAGATAGAGTTTGTTTTCAGGATTTGCCAGTAGATAACTACCATAAAGTTGATTTACTGCCAGTTTTATCAAAATGGCTCAACAGTTCTACTTGCCACCAGATAGTAACTATCAACCTGGAGATGATAGCCAGATCACAAAAAGATTCTCTTTTTAAAAAAGCCATCAAAGAAGCTGAGCTCGTTATTCCTGATGGCGTAAGCATAATAAAATTAGCTCGATGGATAGACGAGTTTATAAGTGAAAAAGTTGCTGGAATCGAATTGGGAGAAGATCTACTAAAATTAGCTGAAGCTAACCATAAGGGAGTTTTTTTTCTTGGATCCTCTTCCGAAAACCTTCAAACGCTAAGAACAAAACTGATTGAACGTTTCCCAAGTCTCAATATAGCTGGAATGCATCATGGCTTCTTTTCTGATTCGGAAGAAAAAGATATTGTTGCTTTGATTAATCAAAGTAATGCAGATTTGTTATTTGTAGGAATGGGAGCAGGAAAACAAGACTGCTTCATCCATCGCAACAAAAAAGAGCTTAAAGCTAAAATTGCAATGGGAATTGGAGGAAGCCTGGATATATGGTCAGGTCGAATGCATCGTGCTCCAGCTTGGGCTATTAAATACAATTTAGAATGGCTTTATAGAATCATTAGACAGCCCAAGTTGCGTTTATACCGTTTTATTAGCACAGTCCCCGTTTTGTTCTTTTTACGAAAAAGAATCAGAGCTGAAATCTTTCGGATTTTAATCTCAGGTTATTACGGATACGGAAATATTGGTGATGAAACTATTCTTCAGACACTAGTAAGAGATCTGAAATCATTTTCCAATACTTGTAATATGCAATTAACCGTCCTTTCCTCAAATCCTCATATGACTACTTCGTTGGCAGAAGTCAACTCAAGCCGAAGATTTAATCTAATTTCCCTGGTTAGAGAAATTATGCGAACAAACGGACTCATCAGTGGCGGAGGGGGTTTGATTCAAGATATTACCAGCATAAAAAGCCCCTGGTATTATTTAGGCATTATTGCTTTGGCACACATATTAAACAAAAGGGTTTTGGTTTATGCTAACGGCATTGGACCTCTCCATCACCCATTAAATCGTTTTTTAGCCCGGAGCATTCTCTCAAAAGTTCAACAAATAACTGTCAGAGATGAGCATTCTGAAAATCTTCTTCAATCCTGGGGAATCAAGCACTGTCAATTGACCGTTGATCCCATATTTTCTTATCAACCCATACCAATCCAGGATCCATATCAACAATACAATGATTATATTGCTGTTTCCCTTGGACCTTCCAAAGAAACTGCCATAAAAAACAAGCATATTGCGCATCACCTTGATTTGTTAAGCCAAAAAACAGGCAAATATTGTCTTTTTACTCCTTTTTATGGCACATATGACAGTCGTTTTTCAGCAAAAATCATAAAGCAGATGAATGAGAAATCATATTTGATCGATACTTTTTTGCTTCCTGAAGAAATGTTTTCGCTGTTGAAGCGTTCAGCTTTTGGGGTGGGAATGAGGTTGCATTTTCTGGTTTTTCTTTCTCTGCTCAACAAACCTATACTACCAATTATGTATGACCCTAAAGTAGAAGCATTTTGTCAACAGCTTGCCCTGCCTTTTGCCTGGAGGAAAAATATTTCTCAGCAGGAAATGACCCAACAAATGGAATTTTTCATACCCTATTCCCGTCAGGCTGTTTCATATCAAAGTTCCTTGAAAGATCTATCATTTCGCAACATAATTAACAAAGAAAATCTTCGGGAATTTATATGTTTTTAACGAATCAAGCATTTTGCCCCATTTGTGAAAGCTCTATTCAACCAAACGATAATGTTTTTTGTGCTCTCTGTCAAAACCATATAGAAGAATCAAAAACAAAGTCGCCTTGCCATACCAGTCTTTATGGGGACAGGATCCTCTATGCTTTTCGATATGTTGGAATCATCCGCCAGTGGATGTTAAAATATAAATATGGAAAACACTTTGTCTTTTCTCGCTTATTTGCCCAAGAGCTTTGGAAGGTTGTGCAGCAGTATCTTGACTGGAAAGATTTATTGTTAATACCCGTACCCACTACTTGGAATAAATTGCTTCAGCGAAAACATCATCCAGCAGAATTAATTGCTTACGAGCTACACCTTTGTTCCCAACTAAAAATACTCCCCACTGCGCTCCGCAAAAGATGGAGTTGGACAGATCAAAGCCAATCCAGTTCAAGCCGAATTAATAGATTGTATAATCCCAACCTTCTTTTCTCTTGTGCGAGAGGGATAAATCAATATGCTAACCATAAAGGGTGGCTGGTGGTAGATGATGTTTTTACAACAGGCAGCACGCTACATGCATGTAAAAAAGCCTTATTAAAAAGCTTTCCTGAAATGCCAGTAGTTTTAGCTTCGGTGGCTCATGGCTAAAGCCAAATCCAAATCCGAACATCCTGTACGCCTTGTAGTAATTGATTTGGATGGAACCTTTCTTAGGGATGATAAAAGCATTCCAGAAGAAAACCTAAGAGCCCTGGCCCTTTTAAATGACTGCAAAATCCCTTATTCAGTTGCAACTGGAAGATCTTATATTTCTGCATTTCCTTTTCTTGAACATTTTTCCAATCAAGTTCCGGTAATTCTCCAAAATGGAGCATTGATGTTATGGACAGATTCCCTCAAAAAGCATCGACAAATTTCTTTGAGTAGTCATGTCGCTAGATTTGTTTTTTCAAAGGCAGATGCCTACGGATTACATTGCGTGGTGTCCCGAGGGTGGCTGGAAGATGCATGTCTTTGGTTGAATAAACCTTATGAAGGCATTTATCTTCCCTACCTCGAAAAACACGGGATTCAATTTTCACTATCTTGTCCTGAAAAAACTTTTACAAAAGATGATATTAGCGAAGTTGTTTTACTTGGGTGCGAATCCAAAATGCATAGGCTGATTTCAGAAACTTTTCATCATTTTAGCAACACCTTTAGCATAATTAAAAGTTTTGAATGGCAGGGAGAAACCTTTTTAGAAATAATGGGCCCCAATGTTTCAAAAAGCCTTTCGATAAAGCATCTTTGCGATCATTTGAGCATTCCAGTTGAGTCAGTCTTATTTATTGGAGATAATTACAATGATCTGGATGCTATGACCATGGTGGGATATCCTGTTGCTGTATCCAATGCCCTTGAACCTGTTAAAGACCGGGCATGTTTTGTAAGCAAAAGCAATAACGAAGGCGGAGTGGGTCATGCTATTAACTATATGCTCCAAAAATGGTCATTTAAAGGTTTAGAGAGGTGAACAATGTCTCTGTTTGATGTTATTGGGCCAATAATGATAGGCCCTTCCAGTTCTCACACAGCTGGAGCTGCTAAAATTGGTCTTCTTGCCAGACGTATATACCACCGTTCTATCAGCAAAGTATCCATCATTTTATATAATTCTTTTGCAGACACAGGACCTGGACATGGAACTATGCATGCTTTGGCAGGAGGATTATTAGGATTAGCAATGGATGATGAAAAAATACCATTGTCATTAGAAATTGCAAAAAACCTTGGAGTGGAATTTGTTTTTCATTTCAGAGAGGATCCGGAAAAACATCCTAATTATGTAACTTTAGAATTTTGGGAAGAAAATGAGATTTCTCAAACCATCAGTGGTATATCTATTGGAGGAGGCCATGCAAGAATTATTGAAATTGATGGCAATAAGGTTGAGTTTTCAGGAAGACATGACATGCTAATCATGACATATAAAGATATTTGCGGCATGGTAGCTTTGGTGGGAGAGCTTTTAGCCAGACATCAGATCAATATAGCTTACATGCAAATATCAAGAGATGCTAATCAGGAAAAAGCTTTGGCTGTTTTGAAACTTGATGCTTCCGTCCCTGATAATGTAATTGAAACTTTAAGAAAAAATGAAGCTGTGTTTAGTGTTGTTGCCATTCCTCGTTGGAAGGAGACCTTGGATGAATCTTCCTAAAAGAATCCGTATAAAAGGATGGAATGACACATTAAATCAAATGAACAACTTTGGATTTGAAGATGTTTTTCGTTTTTTTCTAAACTATGAGGCAAAGAACTCAGAAAATTCTTGCGATTATTTATTAAAAAAAATGCATTTTCATTGGAAAACAATGAAAAACGCAATTACAAAAGGCCTTGAAAAGCCAAATATCACTACCAGCAAATTTATTCAGGGCGGTGCGTTTCACATGAAACAATTTGCCTTAAGTGGACATTCTCTTCTTGATTCGTCATATTCCATCATGATATCAAGAATATTAGCTGTTGCTGAATTAAATGCCTGCATGGGCAAAATTGTTGCTGCCCCTACCGCTGGATCTTGCGGGATCATTCCTGGAGTATTATTATCAGTTGCAGAAAAACATAAAATATCTGAAAAAAACTTGGTGGAATCACTTTTTGTTGCTGGAGGAATTGGCGAAATAATTTCGATCCGGGCATCACTCTCTGGATCCACTCATGGTTGCCAAGCAGAAGTAGGATCTGCAAGCGCTATGGCTGCCGGAGCGTTAGTTTACATGATGGAGGGAAATTTAGAAATGATCGAAAGCGCAGCAGCTTTTGCATTAAAAAACATCTTAGGATTAGTTTGTGATCCCATAGCCGGAAGAGTTGAAATACCGTGCATCAAACGCAATGTCCTCGGAGGATGTAATGCTTTAGCCAGCGCAGAAATGGCATTAGCAGGAATAGCCACCAATATTCCTTTAGACGAAGTTATTGATGCTATGGCATCTATTGGTAATCTTATTCCCTGCTCATTAAAAGAAACCTCTCAGGGAGGATTGGCGATTACTCCTTCAGCCCTGGTTCTTCAAAACCAAATAAAAGATTTGAAAGGATAAATAATGGAAAGAAATGAATTCATTAAGCATTTTAAGATTCCGTCTAGCCTTGCAGGCCTTACGATGACACAGGAAGAAGTCATTCAAAAAGGAATAATGTCTTCGAAAGACTGGAATGATATTTGTTTGCAATTCCCTGGAATCAACTTTAAAGGAATGCTTCCTTTAGGTTTTTCTCCAGAATATGTTTTTCGTAGAAATTTCACCCATTTGATTGCGATGAGAGAATTCATACAAAATGCACTGGACGAAACTGAAGAAGTTTATGGTCAGCCCAAGGCTAAAACTTGGCAGGAAGGAAACACTCTTTGGATAGAAGATGATGGCAGAGGAGTCAGCCTTGATGCCTTTCGAATGGGCGGCGTATCAAAAAAGCCATGGATGAGAGGATATTATGGAGAGGGGTTAAAACTTGCTGCTGCCCATCTGGTTGCACATCAGATTCCAGTTACCCTTTTTGCTGGATTGGATGCTTACCATGTACTTCTATTTCCAAATGACCGGCAGGGATCATTTTTTGTGATGTTGGGAAGCACTGAGGTGCCAGTACATGGCACAAGAATTCAAATACAAAACACTCCATTGAATGTGGAGGAGCTTTTACCTTTGGTAAGATTTTGGAATCCTGTACTTTCAGAAAAAACAATTGCTGAAGAATGGTACGAAGACTCCTCAGACAATCCTCCCAAGCCCTCTTGTATTTTTGATTACCCCAACGAGCTTTATGTCCGAAATATGTATGTTGGAAAAATGAGCGAAGTAGCTAAAAGAGATGCTTTGCTTAGCTATGATCTTTGGTGGTTCCGCTTGGATGTTACAAGAACACTTATGACATCTACCGTTCCTTTGCTTTTTCAAGAAATCAGCAAAGTCCTTTCAAGGTCTCTCCCTGCTCGTCAGCTATTTGTCAAAAAGATCCATGAAGCTGGTATGCTAAAAATCTCTGAAAGACTCGCTATTCCTTGCATTGAATTTAATCCAATTTTTGCCACAGTAGAGGGGCATCTCTTTGTGTATGCCTGTCCAAAGGGCATGATTGATGCATTTATTGATGAGTTGGGATTAAAAAATAGTCAACACTTGATCCGAAGAGTCAAAGACGACGACGAAGCACGACTAGCTCATCAGCAAGGATTTATTCCAATGCAATTGCATTACGAGTTGACCGAGGAACTGGATGTTATCCCCCCTTTCCAGCCATAATTCAAATATAGCTCCTCTTCATCAAAAATCTTCTCCCAATCTTACCTGGTGGCTAAGAATTGCACTTATGGTGTCATTATTGTCAGTTAGTTCCTGGATTGCTATACCCTTGCCTTTTAGTCCGGTGCCTTTGACTTTGCAAACCGTCATTGTTTTGATGATCCCTTTCGTACTGGATACACCTGGCGCTATAACAGCAGTATTCATTTATCTGCTGATGGGTGCTTTGGGTTTACCTGTTTTTGCAAAATTGCAGAGCGGTGTGCATTACATGGTTGGTCCTACGGGAGGATATCTTGTAGGTTTTTTCTTTGCTATGCCTGTCATGGGCTTTTTTGCAAAAAAAAATACAAGTCTTTCTATTTTGATCGGATTATTTACAATCTATGCTTTTGGCATGACTTATCTCCATTTTTGGGTGGGACAGACTGTGAGTCAAACCATTTTGCAAGGTTTTGTGGTTTTCTTTCCCCTGGATGTCTTTAAAGCAATATGGGTGCGTTGGTTGATTAGCAAATACAGAAAGGTACTAAGCATGGAAAACAATCTTAATAAAGAATAATAAATATTTCGTCCTATAAAAATCTTATTCAGCTTTTCTTCCAATGATAAAGTTGAAAAAAGGTGCTCTTGCCAATAATCCTTCAAAGATAAAGCTCAACGATAGCACAGCGATAAATAGAAGAATATAAAAAAGTACAGACGAAGGAACGACACCTGTTAAAATCAATAAATGGTAGCATATTATTAAAATACCAGCATGAATGAGATAAATACCAAACGACCTATTCCCCAGAATAGTCAGCACATAAAATAATAGATTAGCTCTTGAAGAAAAAATTAAAGAAATCTTTAAGCATATAATGATTAAGCTACCATAAAGTAAAGGGAAAAAAATCTTCTCCCCCAAACGAAATGTTTCTGTTATATTGTTGAAAGAACCATATATGCCAATACCTACCACCCAAGACTGGCTAACAAAAAGTAATGAAAAAGCTGCAAAAACTGCAAAAGGCCATAAAGGTAGCTTTTCTAAAAAACCCAATTGCCGATCTTTATAATATTTAACACCCATATAAACGCCTAAAACAAAAAAGAATATATAAGAGAAAAACGATCGAGAAGCTAGAAGAATTAGAGATGAATAACCAGAAAAGCCTAAAAGATTATCAGAGAGAAAGGTGGGAACATTGATATGCCATAAGGTCTGAATTATTATAAAGAGAATAAACCATTTCCAGGGATTACGGAGTACTTTTTCCTGTAAACAGTAACGTGAAAAAAATGGAAAGATAAGGTAAAACTGAAAAATCAAAAAAACAAACCATAAATGGCCATAAGAAGAACCTGTCATTATTTTGAAAAGAATAATTCTAAAACCGGGAAACTGCCAGCTCCATTGATCAATGCTAAAAGAAGAAAAAACCAAATAAGCCAACGAAGAAACCAGATAGGCTGGAAGAACAGAGCTTATTCTTTTTTTATAATATTTGGTCCAGGAAGTTGCGTGAGGATAATTAAATGCCAGCACAAAGCCTGATATCCATATAAACAACGGAACAGCAAGAACAAAAAGAACAGATCCAAAAGTTAAGAAAGGCAAAAGTGGATGAGCTGGCTTTAAGGATGTAAAAAAACTAAGGGTATGAACCCCTACAACACAGAGAAGTGCAAATCCACGCAAACTCTGAATAAATGCCAGGGATCGTCCGGCATTGCTTTCTTTCATTAATAAAAAAGCTTAATTTATCCGCAAGCCTCATTGCAGCAACATTCTTCGTTGCACTCTTCTTCCCAGTCTTCTTCGTCTTCTTCCATATCTTCATAAACTACACAATAACCCGATGCTGTTTGAAAAACCTGAAAACAATCCTCTTCTTCGCTTGCAATATCATGCAGATACATTGAAAAATCAATATAATCCACCCAATCTGGCGCTTGATCTTCGACCACTTCGTAAACTGCATCCATATAGTTTTTTAAAGTAGATGTTACTGGATTTTCAATTTGTTCATGAACACTTTCTAAAACTGCATCCATTTCATCAGAAGTTGATTCACGTTCAAGTTCAGATAAAGCTTCTCTGATATCATCATAACTTGTTAATCTTTTCATATTAACTCCTTTTAGGTAGGATTTTCTTTAAGTAGTATACCGCAAGAATGCTAAAAATGGATTAATTTTTTATTAAATGTTTAGCTTTCTATGAAATTTAACCAAAAAATGTATAAAAAGGTATTGCATTTTTGAAAATCTTGCATGATAATTTTAATGTTATTAGCGTGCGGCTTGTTGGTGCGAGTTTTTTGGTGTCCAACATGTTCGGCCTAGTGATAATTTTTAGCATGTTGGAGGAAACATGAATATTTATGTTAGCAATTTGTCGTACGACACCACCGAAGAAGAATTAAGAGACCTTTTCAGCCAATACGGCGAAATCACTTCTCTTAATATCATTAAAGACAAATTCACCAATCGTTCCCGTGGCTTTGGCTTCGTGGAAATGCCCGATCAAACTCAGGCTGAAGCAGCAATCCAGGCTACCAATGGAAAAGATTTTGGTGGACGCAATCTTAATGTTGCAGCTGCTCGTCCCCGAACCGAAGGAAACAGTCGCCCCCGCACAGGCGAACGCACCAATCGTAAAGTTTGGTAGTTTCTGCTTAACAAAAACCCTAAGCCCTGACCAAAAAGTCAGGGCTTTTTTATTATTCTTTATGTTCAAAAAAAACATTTTTAATACCAACTTATGAGTATTTGGATGGTTTTACTTCTTGCTATGACTCCTTTAGGAGAGCTACGTGTGTCAATTCCATTTGGAATAGGCTTACATCAGATGCATTGGTTGTTGGTCTTTTTTCTTTCTGTGATTGGCAATATGATTCCGCCACTTTTGATTATTGGCTTATTTGACCGAGTGCCTTTTTTAAGAAATTGGAAGATTTTTACGCATCATCCACAAAAAAAGCAACAATGGATTCAAAAGTATGGATGGATAGGCCTGGTTATTTTAGTTGCTATCCCTTTGCCAGGAACAGGAGCATGGACAGGATCACTGTTAGCATGGATCCTTCGTTTGCCAAAAATACCTTCTTTGATGATGGTTTTTTTAGGTGTTTGTATTGCAGGTGCTTTAGTAACAATGGCGAGTCTTGGCTTCATTCATCTTACAAGCGTACCATCACCTTAATAAAATTAAGGGATCCAAATATAAGACAGCAGAGCAATTCCAATTCCCAGGATAAATCCTGCAATAACTTCCAAAACGGTATGTCCAACTAGTTCTTCAAGAGTTTCAAAGTTAAACCACTCTTTCAGACGCAACATTTCAAGAATATCATTTAAGGTTTTTGAATGGCGACCTACTTCCTGCCTGACACCTGTAGCATCGAATATCACAATAATGCTAAATACCGCACTTATAGCAAAAAACGGAGATCCAAAACCAAAATCCCTGCCTATCCTGGTTAGCAATGCCATTACTGTAGCTGTGTGCGAGCTGGGAAATCCTCCGTTGCTGAAAAACAACTCTAAATCCCATTCCTTTTTTCTGATAAAATGAATTGGCACCTTCAGTATCTGTGCAATAATTCCACTTATTAAAGAAATAAGAAGGATGTGATTCTGAAATAATTCTTTCATGTTAGCTGATTATTTGTATAAAAGCATAAAAAAAACGAAGCATTAACAATAGGGAAATAAACAAGAAAAAAAAACCATACCAGGAAAATTGCGGGTAAGGTTCCATTCTTTTTATCTGTTGTAAAGCATATTTTTTTGCCATTAATAATGTTTTTATGCCTTTAGTGCTGTACCAAACACTATAACTCATTGACGAATGATACCAGCTTTGTATCTTTTGTGGATCCTCCGAGTCAATACGACCTTTTGCAACATTAATTTTATATGGCAATCCTGCTGTTTTTAAAAAATCAATAACCAGATTTCGATAATTATTTTCAGATAAATGAAAAATAAAAAACTCTCGGGTCATTTTTGGAATCAAACTGATGAAAAAAACTGTTCCCAGGTAGAACAACCAAATTTTCCACGAAGACATAAGGTTTGTTGGAATAAATCCTTTGGACGCCAACAAATCTTGATAGACAAGCAACAATAATCCAAGCATCAGCATAGAGCAATATATGGCGCTGCTAAGAACTAAGGGCTTTTTAGTAATCAGGAGTCGAAAGGAAAGTTTCCCATAAAACACCACCAAAACAAAGCACAGGAAAAGATCAATCCACCAGATCGTCATCTTGAAGGGTATATGCTGGTGGCATGACTGGCACCCAGTTCATGGCAGGCGCAACAGGATAAAGCTGAGGATTTGTTTTTGCTTTGGTCTTTAGGTTTTCAATTAATGGGGAAAGTAGGGAAATAGGGAAAGCAATAAGTAATTCATGGCTTTGGGTACCTGCAAAACGCCGATCTCCTGCACAAGGAAAACCTATGATTGGTTTTTTTTCACCCAATGTATACCCCATGCTAGAGCATAAAGCTGCTTCAGCTACGGTATCTGCAGTTATTTTATTCCCGTTATCATATGTAAATGCATGAATAAAAGGTAATATTTGAGCAGGATTAAGGTATATGACTACTATGTCAGGGTCTTCCATAGAAGCCAAAGGACCCGTGACCATAATATCAAAAATCCGCCCATTATCTCCCAGCTTATAAGTATTTTTAATAAACTGTTTTCCGTTTTCAGCGTTGTTGGTATATTTTCCAACCACTGCTTCTCCACTGGTAAACCTTTCAGGGGTTTTGATCATTCCTAAACAAGCTGCTCCAAGGGAACATATCATTTGATCGGCTGTTTGTGCTACAGTAACACCCTGATACCTGCTCATAGATACCATTTGGCATATATTAGTTTTGTTTTTTAATAAAGACCCTTTCCATTCTTGTCTATGTGCATAAAGTTTTATTCCAACGGGATGAGTATCAAGATGGACAATCTCTCTAAGATATGCAGCACTTTCTTTAATCATGCATTACTCCTGAAATTATTTTCATTAATCTACCTGAACCAGATTCCTGATTACTCATTTTAGTTTATTCTGGGAAAATTGTAAAATATAGTAAAAAAGATGGAATTCCGAAAATGATTATTTTACGTATAAATTTATATGATCCGGAAACAGAAAAGTACCGTTTGTGTTTTTTGCATATTGAACAAGGTTTGATAAAAACAATCAGGGACACGAACGACATCGATCATGATTTAAGCTTCATAGATTTGACCGATTTATATGCTTACCCCTCATTTATTGATGCACATTGTCACCTAATTAATCTTGGCAAACAGCTCCATGACCCTCCTCTGGATAAAATTGTTGAAATTGATGAATTAACTGAGACCATTCGTTATTGTGACGATGAAATTGTATATTTGCGCGGATGGAAACCATTTGCTGCTCCTTTTCTTTTAAATCGATCCCTGCTTGATCGTATAGATCCCAAACGAGCTGTGTTGTTGATGGGTAAATGCGGTCATGTAGGATACATCAATTCTAAAGCTATTCAGTTGTTTGGCCTTTTACCTTATGATGGCATGGATGGATCAGATTTATCAGCTGGTTTCCTTAGGGAAAGGCTTTTGGATGTTGCGCGATCGTTTATCAGCTTTTCTCCTGAACAACTAAAAAAATACTTATCGCTGGCATCTTCGCATTGTATCAAGTATGGCATTACTTCTGTCCATAGTGATGACTGGAATGCTGCTACAGCAAAACACCTTATTCAGATTCTTTCAAATCAATATTCCCTTCGGATTTATGAGCACCTCAACCTGTCTCCCCCATTTTCAATATCCTGGGCAAAAAAGAACCTATCGGTTTTAACTCATTCGAGTGATTTTTTTTCTCTGTCATCTTTTAAATGGATTTTAGATGGATCGCTGGGAGGAAGGAGCGCTTTTTTATCTAGTCCTTACCATGACGCTCCCAACGAAAGAGGAGTTTTGTACTATACTTTGCCTGAACTGGCTGATATCCTTGAAAAATCTGAAGAGCTGGGATTTACTTCTGTTATGCACGTAATTGGCGATGAGGCACTTACCATTGCGCTTAATGCCTTTTCACGATCAGTTAGTCTAAATAATTCTCTTCAACATCGCTTATTGCATCTTCAAATGGCTTCTGAAAATCAAATTAATGAAATGGTCAGACGCAATATTTTCGTTTCAATTCAACCAGTTTTTTTTGATGCTGATCAAGAAATGGCTTTATCGCGTTTGGGCCCAGCTCGAATGTCAAAGCTATCGTATCCTTTTGCGCAGATGGAAAACGCAGGTGTATCCATGTCAATTTCAACAGATGCACCCATAGAATCCATCAATCCTTTTAAGAATATTGTCTCTGCTGAAAGATTTATGACTCGGAAGAAAGCTTTTCAAGCTTATACTATAGCTGCTTCAAAATCAGCTTTTCAACAAAAGAAATTAGGTAGAATTCAAAAGGAGGGTTTTGCAGATTTGTTTTTTCTAGAAGAAGACCTTTTTTCTATTCCATCCCAGCAGTTACCCTTTATACAACCAGTCTTTACTATGTTTCATGGCTCCTGGACAAATTCACCCCCCCCCCCCCCCATAAGCCAAACAGTGGGAGTCCGTTGACTTTTTAGTTTTGATTTATTTGTTTTTTCATGTAATAAGTTAGTTATGCGAAGGTGGATATGAATAATAAATATGATGTTGTCGTGGTAGGAGCAGGTCATGCTGGTTGCGAAGCAGCTTTGGCTTCTGCACGCATGGGGTGCAAAACCATACTAGTTTCAATAAATCTTGACTCTATCGCATGGATGCCATGCAATCCTGCTGTTGGGGGTTCAGGTAAATCTCAAATCATTGCTGAAATTGACGCATTAGGTGGCATTATTGCTCAAAACGCTGAAAAAGCTTTGTCTCAGATTCAGATATTGAACACCTCCAAAGGATTAGCTTTGCGTTCAAAACGGGTTCAATGTGATAAATGGTTATATAGCCAATTTATGAAACAATGTCTTGAAAACGAACCTTTGCTGGATTTGCATCAAACTATTATTACTTCATTAGTATTATGTAATGATAAATGCATTGGGGTTCAGGACATTTTTCAGGAGAAAATTTTTGGTACTGCGATTATTCTGACCACTGGCACTTACTTGAAAGGAAAAATCCATTGTGGCTTTACTTCCTATTCCGGGGGAAGAAGCACTGAGCTTAGTGCTGATCAGCTGTCCTCCTGTTTGGAAAATCAGGGCGTTCGACTACGCCGTTTTAACACAGGAACAACACCAAGAATTGATAAGCGTACAGTTGATTTTAGCAAATTAGTGCCCCAAAATGGTTATACGGATTCTATCCAGTTTTCTTTTTGGTTGCCTCGAAAAAAGTATGTCGACCAAATTCCTGCATATCTGGGTTGGACTAATGAAAAAACTATTGAAGTTACAAAAAAATACTTATCCAGCCAACCTTCATCAACTGGTCAAATGGTTACCATAGGTCCCAGGACCTGCCCTTCCATTGAGGAAAAAGTTAAATGGTTTCCTGATCGAATTCGACATAATTTTTTTCTTGAGCAGGAAGGTTTTAAAACTAATGAATTATATGCTGCAGGTTTGAATATGAGCGTTTATCCTCAACAACAAGAAGAAATTCTTCAAACAATGAATGGATTGGAAAACGTACGTATTTTACGTCCAGCATACGCTATTGCTTATGATTTTGTAGATCCTTCTGAACTCCAAAATACGCTTGAAACAAAAAAAATAAAAAATTTATTTTTAGCTGGTCAGATAAACGGAACGACAGGATATGACGAAGCAGCAGCACAGGGTTTATTAGCAGGGATAAACGCTGCATTGATCATTCAAAATAAAGAGGCCCTAGCTTTAAGTCGTTACGAATCATATATTGGTGTATTAATTGATGATCTTGTAAACAAAAGGCTCGATGAACCATATCGGATTACTCCAGCTCACGTGGAATATCGTTTGTTAAATCGAGCTGACAATGCTGATCAACGCCTGACTCCTCTTGGGAGGAATCTCGGACTCATTAATGATAAACAATATGAACAGTTTCAAGATAAAATGGAAGCTCTTGAACAAGGAAGAATTATTCTTAATGAGACTTCATTTTCTCCTTCCAAAGAAAATCTTGAGCTTATCCAATCAATGAACTTACCAGAAATTTCCCAAAATTGCTCTTTATTTCAATTATTGAAACGTACTGATTATCACAACCAAGATTTGAGCCAAATTTCTCCTGCATATAATGACCTTCCCGATGAAGTAAAAGAAGTATTAGAAATTGAAGCGAAATATGAAGGATATATTGCCAGAGAAAAAAACGAACAAAAATTAATGCAACGAATGAATAAAACCATTCTGCCGTTAACTTTTCAATTTCAATCGATGGAATTTTTGTCTAAAGAAGCTCGTATTATTTTGGATCAAGAAAAGCCAATTAGTCTTGAAAAAGCTTCTCGTCTACCTGGAGTGACTCCTGCAGATATTCTTTCCTTGGTGGCTTATTTGAAGAGCCATAAAGAATAATAATGATGTTTCACGTGAAACATCATTATTATTCTTCTTCAGTTAAGTACTTTTTGAGTTTTTTCAAACCGGACTGAATTGAGCGAACAACTTTTCCAGTCTTTACACCAAGTTTGTTTGCAATTTCTTCATAAGTCAGCTCATATTGATACTTTAGAACAATGCTTCTTCTTTCAACAGGCTCTAATTTTTGCAAAGCGGTGTTGATGGTCAACCTTTGAATAGCCATATTAGCACCATCTTCAGGGTAAGGTATAGTGTCTTGGATTTTAATTTTTTCATCACTTTGGGTTAAAGGTTCATCCAGGGAGAGTGGAAATTTTGCGTAAGCAGCTTCTAATGATTCAACTATAACATCTTTTGATAATCCTGTTTCTTTTTGAATTTCTTCAACCGTCGGAGGAACATCATGCTGGTTTAAATGATTTTGAATCGCATTTTGAATAATTTTATAATTTTCAACAAACTTACGAGGTATACGCAAAATATCGGATCTATCCCTTAAATAGTGCCTGATTTCGCCCTGCACCATCAGGGTTGCATAGGTAGAAAAGCTGGTTCCCATAGAGTTATCAAAATTATCTACAGCTTTAATTAATCCTATCCCACCGACGGATTTTAAGTCTTCTACTGATAGATGTTTTCCTTCAGCAAATTTTCGAGCAAGATAGTCTACTATCCATAAATGGTCAACTATTAGCTTATTGCGTTCTTCTTTGCTCAATGATTTCTGACTCATAATATTTATTTTTTATCTGGGTATATAAGGGTAATAACCTGCGTGCTTGCCTCCCAACTGACTCTGTAATTAAGGTTTTCAGCTACAAATCTTAAAGGCAGCATAGTTCTTCCTTGATGTATAAAAGGCACGATTCGAGGATCTGATGGATCAATTAAAGTTTCGCGTTCGTTAACAAGAGCTTTGGCTTGATCGATAGTAAGTTCAATAGTTGTGTCTTTTAGCTTTAAAATAACTGTACGGGCATCAGGATTCCAAATTAATGTTCCCCCGGTAGGCTCAAGAATAGCTCTGATAGGCATAAATGTTCTTTGGTTTCTTATAATTGGCGAAGTTCCTCTTCCTGGGTCAACTTCCGTTTTAACTTGATCAATAAGCATCATTGGATCGTTTATTTTTAAAATCATCATTTTGATAGTATAAAAAACAAATGTTGAACTCCAGGGCCCATGTCCCAGATCAGTTTCACTTCTAACTCTCCAATAATAAGCTTGATATTTTTCTAATGTTTTGTCAGGTAAAATGTACTGATCGCCGATGATATTATCTTTGGCATGCAAAAGAGGAATAAATGTATTGTTGTGGCTTATTTGTATTTGATAACGAATAGGTTCCTCAAAAGACATAGGCTCAACCCAGCTCAAGGTAGGTCGAAGCATGATTATTTCAGCTTGATTCGGTGGATCGGAAAGTTTGGGTGGCGGAGGCAGATTCTGCATAGAAAATAATCCTCTCCCATAACTTGCAGCTATAAATAAATTTCGTTTTGTGTCCACGAAAATATTTCTTATAGATAGCCGCTGTAAGCCAGTACCAAATAATGTCCACTGGGTTGATCCAAATTTGGTCGAATAGGCTCCATTCTCAGTAGAAGCATATAAAATGTCTGGTCTGGTTTTTTCCATAAAAATACTATAAACAAAAGAGTTCTTCAAGTCCTGATTGATTTCTTGCCAGGATGCCCCGCCGTCAATAGAACGAAGTACGCCTCCACCAAAAGAACTAGCATAAATAGTATTTGCCTGTGAAGGATGGAACTGCACTGAAGTGATGTGATAATTTGACAAACCGGCATTGGATGGTGCCCAGCTTTCTCCTCCGTCTTGAGAAATATGCATTCCAGTTATCTTTGTAGCAGCAATGATGTTTCTATAGTTTCTTGGATTAATTGCAATAGAAAATATTTCACCTGTTGGTTGATCAATGTCCCCTGGTCCCAATTTTGCCCATGAGCTTCCATTATCAACTGTTCTATAAATACCCTGCTCAGAGCCTACATAGAATCTTGATTCATTGAGTGGATCAAAAGCAATGGAATAAATATAACGAGTGTATAAAGTTGGAGACAAAATTCGCTCCCAATTCTCTCCTAAATTTGAAGTTTTAAAAAGCCCTCCATTAAAAGTACCAACAAAAATTTCATTTTTTGAGTTTTTTTCCATACACAAAATAAAGGGATTAGTGATTCCAAGATTGACTCTTTTCCATGTTTTTCCTAAATCTCCAGATCTAAATATGCCAGAACCCCAAGTACCTACAAATAAAAAACTACCCTCGTTGTCGTTAAGGATCATTCTTGCATGAACATTGTTAATTCCATTACTCAAAGGTTCCCAATGGGTTTGGCTGACATGAATACGATACATACCATCACCCTGAGTTCCAACGATAATCTGTTGTTTTGCTTCATCCCACAAGAAACAATTTACTTGTGTGTTAAATGGAAGCCTGGTAAAAGCTTCCCATTCCAGCTTAAGGTTTTTTGAAAAATACAATCCATCATAAGTTGAAATCCACCAATCATTAGTTTGAGGATGTTGCCATATTTTGGAAACATATAGGTTATCCAATTGCAAATTGTGCCTAGTCCAGGTAGAAGCGTGGTCTTCAGAGACAATTATGCCTTGTTGATATGTTCCTGCAACCCATCTTTCAGGATTTGTTTGATCGATATAAAGCGTTTGGATTTCAGTTAGTGCAGGATTTTCTGAAGCCTTCGACCATGTTTTTCCTCCGTCATAAGAGATTAATACCCATTTTCCCAAAGTAGAAGCAATAACAAAATTATTACTTCCAGGAGAATGAGCAAAAGAAGTTATTTCATATACGTTACTTCCTGTGGGAACATAATTCCATGAAGCACCAAAATCATCTGATCTATATATTCCTTTATTTGTGCCAGCCAGGCATATTGTTTTATGGTTAAAGTCAAAACAGAGCATATCCCGAACTGTAATCTGTTTTAAATTTTCATCAACCGGCATCCATCTGAACAAAGCTGAATCATAAAAAAAGATAAAATCTTCAGTTCCAGCAAACACTCCCCGGGGACTAATCATCAAGCTATGAACCCACCAATTGGTTAGTCCCTCCGTTTGAGCTTGCCAAACATTATTTTTTTCTTTCAGCAAATAAATACCACCACGTATCGTGGAAGCCCACATTTCGTTTTTTTCCTGATAGTTCACAATATCGGAAATTACACCAGCATGTAAGCCAAAATTTGATTCCACCCAAACTTGGTTCTCTTCTTGAGCTGATCCTTTTCCATAATCAATTAACAAATTAATGAAAAAAAAGACTGTCAGGCATATGGCTGAAATTAATCTTATTCTTTTCATGTCTTTCCTCCTTAGAGCTAATTATTAGAATAAATGGATATTTTTTTAATTGATAAGGGCATCAAGGCAATCCAAAGAGTAATTTATTCGTTGATCATTGCTTTGGATATCAAATCGGTAAAAATATTTTAATGCCAATGCGTCAAGCCATGCGTCAATTTTTGCAGGCCCTTGCATTAGAACAGTTTTTTGTTTTATGTTTTCTCTTTGTGCAATTGAAATTATCCTGGAAAATGAACCATGCCCAAAACAATTTCTTGTATTATTCAAAGGGTAAATTTCTGGAAAAAATCTTGCTCTAAGCATCATGGATAATGCGCAACCTGTTGCAAAAATACCATAATTTTGTAAAGCAAATTCAGAAATAATCTTAACAAAATCGAATTGGGTCCACAAACAACAACATCCAGGGATGACCACCCAGGAAGTAAACTCTGCAATATCTTCATCATCTGGTGTTTCCATCAGATATTTCTCTGCAGGTAAAGATATTGGTAAAGCATGATTGATTTCGCTGAAAATTTTAATTTCATGGATAAAATCGTCCCATTGCTGGTTCATTTCATCGGTTTTAACTAAGGACATATCAATAACCGGAATTTTTCGTTCTTCGAGGGTTTGCAAAACTTCTGGCATAACACAAGCCTTATCAAGAATAATTCCATGAAGATAAGGAAGTTGAAAAATATATTCTTGTTCAAGGAATCCTGCGTAATGCTCTGATCCGTAGCGAAGCGAATACTCAATACCTGCGCAACCCATAGTCAAAATGTTAATGGGCACTTTTCCAGTACGGGATTTATTATTGATGAAAGAGTGATGATGGGCTTGTGTGCCAAAATAAAGAATATTTAATCCGCAATTATCAGATTTTCCCCAGCTATTTCCAAACAGCCGTTGTTTCAGATTTTTTTTCTGGTTTAAATTTGTTAATAACTCATGGTTTTTTTCAATAATCCATTGCAGAGAATTTTTAAGACTTTTTTCATCGGGAATATACCCCTGGACAGAGTAATAGCTTAATTCCTTTGGACAATGAAGATCAATTTCATTAGAAGCATTTCGCCACATCAAAGCATCTCTTAAAGACGCTATCCATTTGG
>CAZMFK010000003.1:0-24460 GCA_964565545.1 uncultured Caldisericota bacterium
ATTTTTGATCCCGCAGCAATGGTGCCTGAAGAGTAACTGATAATCTTTCCAGAAGCAAGGAAAAGCTGGTTTTTGGATGATCCCACCACCAGATCGGTTATTAGTTGAATTCCAGGTTGGGGAATTGAGGACTCGGAAATAATTTCACGAGAAATTTGATTACTTGCTGTTCTGGAAGAAACAGAGGGAGCAGAAGCAAGAAGCACTTCAGATGCAGGTATAGGATCCAGAGGGTTTTCGATTACATGGATACGTTGGACCAGGAATTGAGATCCAATCTGTTGTCCGTCAACAGTAATCCCAAGCTTGCGGTGAAATATTTCCTGAAGGTTGAACCTTTGGGGGTCGATCTGAGGCATATGGACAAAATAACAATGAACAGATTGGTCAGCCAGAGCAAAGCCATAATTGCTTAAACGCTCTATCACTCCTACCATGCTCCTTGGAGCTGAAAAACCCCTGCGAACAATACTATGTGCCCAAACCTGGTCTTGATGCATGATAGCTCTTACCCACCAGATTTCAGGAGATTGGGGCACAAGATCCTCTTTTGAAAAACCCGCATAATAGGTTTTTTCTGTAAGCAGGACTGGATCAGAAAAACCTGAGAGAAACATGCTGTTTCCATTAAGTTCATCAATAGTTCCTTCCAGCAAAACAGAGGACATAAGCACACTATCAATGGATGAAACATAATACTCATTTTCATGTTCTTGCAATTTGAGGCGAATCAATTTTCCTGGATACATATGCTGAATAAGCACAGGATCAATATGAATTCGCTGATCCAGAAGATCTGTTTTAATCCAGGACTCTTTCAAGTGAATCTCCGTAACAAGAGCATCCAGAGTAAAGACAATTGCTTCTTTCTGATCCAGGAAAGGCTGGAAATAGTTTTCAAAGGATTGGATTGTTTTCCATACAGGCAGGCCTAAAAGACGTAAGGTTTTGGCGTGGCCATGTTCTTCTATCAGGGCATGAATCTCTGACAAACTACGATCGGACAATTCTGCTACAAAACGTATCCAAACCCAATAAGCCCGATGAATCGAAGAGTTATCCTCAGTCCAATACAGCTTTTGGTCTTCTGAAGTTGAAAAAAGCCTTGAAGCAAACTTCAAACTTTCAATATGCTCCGTATCAAAAGCAGAAATATGCTCTGTTTGAGAAAAGGGAGTGTCATGATTCAGACTATCCATGGTTACAGTGTCTTCAGAAAGCCATTGGGCTATTTTATGATTTGCTCGATGATCCCATAGAGGAAGTGAGTTGAGCCAGGGCCAGGAAAATATGCCTGTCAAAACAAGTACGCAAACAAGGGCCAATCCAAGGGCTTGAGCGTAGGGACGATGCCAGGATCGATAAACGGGTTGCTTTTTTTGAGATGCTTCCACAATAGCGCAACGAACTGAGTAATCATGTTCTGCATCCAGTTTGAAATTGATCTTGCGAAAGAGCTTTCCAAACTTTTTTAATTGTAATTCCGTATCTAGAAACAAATTGCAGTCAGCGCAGCTCTTAGCATGAGCTTGCAAATGCTCCGGAATAGGTTTTTCCGGGTGCAGTTTCAGATACTTTTTAAGTTGTTGGCATTGTTTTTGATCTTTCATTTTTTTCTCACTTTTGCATCAAGCTCTTGATTTTGTGAGCCAGAGAAGCCCGGGCATTAAAAAGCCGGCTTTTGACTGTGCCCTCAGGGATTTCCATCATCAGGGCTAAATCTCTGATACTCATTTCCTGAAAATAGTACCCTTCAAGGACCTGTCGTTCTTCCTCTTTCAATTGACTCATCGCCTCCTTTAGGTATGCAAATTCTTCTGCAGTAAATACTGCCTCTTCCTGGTTTGGTTCAAAAGCAGTTACATTTGCTTTCATGTCCTCTTCTGAAGAATAAATCTTGCTTTTTTTCTGGAAAAAAGAAGAGATTTCATTTTTTAAAATTCGGTGAAGCCATGGACGAACTGGGTAAGCAGTATTGAAGCGATCAATAGACTTAAAGAAAAGGATAAAGGTTTGGGAAACCATATCCTGGGCATCATCCTGGTTTTTTAACATCAGGTAAGCCGACCGAATTAATTCTTCGCAAAAAGCCTCATAGATCAAAGTCATAGCTGATGCATCGCCTTTTTTGCAGTTTTTTTTCCTGTTGGCGATCCAGCTGGCTCATGATAATGGCCAGCTATATTCCTCTCGCATGATTGAAGCAGAGTATTTGGCATACTCCTTCAACGATCATAATTCATGGCCATCATGCGAAGATCATATATATCAATTTTTTCATCTTGATTGAAATCAGCCAAACTTACAAAATGCTCATCTCCTTTTTGAGATCCATAAGCTTTTTCAAAAAGGGTCCAGTCCTGATGATTTACTCGACCATCACCGTTAAAGTCTCCCTTGAGCCTTATGATTTCAATTTCAACC
Organism: uncultured Caldisericota bacterium; assembly: GCA_964565545.1. Classification (GTDB taxonomy): domain Bacteria; phylum Caldisericota; class Caldisericia; order UBA6126; family UBA6126; genus T3SED10-260. The sequence goes on from CAZMFK010000003.1 coordinate 2,425, forward strand.
GGAACTATCCTTTGGCCTCCATTTGATTTGATATCCAGGTATCCTTTGTTTTTTCCCAGACTCATGTGTTTTGTATCTATGGACACCTCAACTGTAACTTCATTTCCAAATACCATCACTGGTCTGGGAATAATCCAATCAAAAGAAGCACTGATTTCTGCTCGTAGGGTACTGATTCCAATATTGGTTAATTGTAGGGGCATGCTTTTTGTTTTTCCTTTTTCAACTTCACCAAAAATGAGTGAAGTCGGGTGAACTTTAAGATAGGGCTCCTCATAGCGAAAATCAATCCTAAAAGACATCTGCATGCCGGAGTTACTCACTTCCGTAATATAGATACTGGGCTTGGAATTGTTGTAATAATCCCGGCTGTTGGGATTTGTTTCAGGAGTAAAGGCAATTTGTGAATCTTCAAGATTAAAAGCAGCATCAACTTTGCCTCGAATATTTCCAGCATCTTCTGTCCAAACAGCAAAATTCCTGTATTTGGGGGGACCATCATTGAAGCGATGTTGAATCGGTATAGCACCATCGATATGGCTTATAATCAGACCTTCGTCGGGTGTGCCTTTCCACCAACTATCCACGCCAATATGATGTCGGTTTTCGAGTAAAAAGTATTCTTTTGTTCCGGGCAAGTCAATGCGGTACAAGCGATTTGGCCCATCAGAACAAAGGGCATCCAGAGTGTAGGTTCCTGATTCTTTGATAATTATGGGATCCAGCCAACCCAGATAACTTCGGGTAAAGCCTGACAGCCCAAAATTGCTACGGTTGTCTGCCATAATGTCCCAGGGTCCAACTGCATATTGACTGTCATAATCATAATCATATAAATCCCATGCCCCCAAATCATGACAGAACTCATGGCAAATTCCTTGAAGAGGAGCCAGTTTGTCTGCCTGGAAAACTTCGGAAGAAAGTGTATAGTCTCGAATAAAAACTCCATCATAACCTATCTTTCGACCTACTGTCCATTTGTGCAGCCAGAAAATAGTACGCACCATGCGAATAGGATCACCCGACTGAACCAATAAAAAATGGTCAATATATCCATCGCTGTTCTGATCGTATTCTTTTAAAGGAACTTCCTGTGCCTGGAGAATTTTCATTATATCTTCCATCAAGGATTCGAGCGTTGATTCTCTGGCATAATCCTGTTTGGTGCGGGGAAGTCGGATCCATTTACCCACCCCATAACTGCCTGGAATAAATTCGTAACGTTGATCGGTCACTTCCAGAAAATAATTTCGCAAACTGGGAATCCCAGGCTCGTCACTAAAAAACATCTCCCACATTTCCTCTTCTGTTCGCATGCGGGGATGGTCGCTAAACTCCATAAGAATAGGAAGGATTCGAATTGTTTTTGGAGAAGCATGAATGGCAAAGCGATAAGGCAGGAAGAATCCTGTTGAAAAAATTAAAAAACTCAATAATAGTAAAGCTACCTTAGTGTATTTCATGCTATCAACCTACCTATACCAAAACTGAGTATCAGCTATTTTTGGATGTTTGGAGAAGCATTGGCAATCATGGAAGCAATTTGTTCCAGTATCCTGCGCTCTTCGTCTGAAAAAGCATCGCGAAAATTGCTATCAATGTCCAGTACACCAAGAACTTCACCATTTTTAAGCAAAGGTACAACTATTTCAGATTTGACTGCTATATCACATGATATATAGCGATCATCCTTTCGAACATCCTTGATCAGCAGGGTTTGTTTTTGGGTTGCAGAAGCTCCGCATATGCCTTTGTCCAAATCAATCCGATTATGAGCAGTTGGTTTGCCCAAAAATGTTTCAAGCACCAGCTGTGAACCATCGATAAGATAAATGCCTACCCACGAATACCGAGGGAAAGCTTGTTTAATCTCATAGACGACATCAGGAAGCATCTGTCGCCAAATACCTGCCCCAAGCACACAACTTTTAACTCGCTCAAGCAATATCTGGTTTTTCTTTGATATATCCATGTTGGATATTATATGCACAAATCAATCAGTGAGAAGAGTAATCCTATTCTTTCCTTGATAAGGACTGCCATCGAATCAGTCGAAGCGAATGTTTTGAAGAATCCAAAAGTAATAATCCTCCCTGGGGATGAACTGAAACTGGATGATATACCTGATATGCTGGAAGTTTCCATATGGAATAGTTGTTTTGGATAGTGTCCAGACATCCAATTTCATCTCTGCTGTGCCACCAGTATAGACAGGCTTGGTGGTCCATCCCAATGATGTCTCCACCCTGGAAATCCACCCCCTCCATTTGCCACTCCGTGCGTTCTGCCCATTGGCCATGCTCCCATCTTCTGGCAATAATGCTCCACTTTGAAGCATTGACATCGATATGCCATGAATCCAGACCATATATCCAGGGTAGAAAGTCTGGCGAGGTTTCTTCCATGTCGCCATAGCATGTATCAAGCCAAAGACCAATAATACGATAAGGCATGACCGGAATATCATCCCATGCTATATCAGGCGATTGTTCAGGAGAAGATACCGTCAACTGCAAAAAATATCTGTCTCGACCCAGAACTCTGAAAACAGGATGCACATCATAAACTCTATATTGTTTTTTAAGCATTTCATCAATGGAATGACCCTGAATCCATAATCCCTGGGGAGTATAGACATCAATCTGCCGCTTTTCCATATCAAGAATATGCCAGCGCCCCATATAATCCATGCTTGACTGAAAACCGCTCAAAGCAGGATTTCTATGAAAATGAGCAGGTCTAAGAGACCATAAGTCGATATGCCTGATAAATGCACCCTGCTGATCAAAATAGAGCAAACGAGGTCCGTATCCATCAGCAAGAACAATCTCTCCAGCAGAGGTTATACTAAGACCAAGCGGCATAGCACCGCCAGACACTCCATTTCCTGAACCGGGATCATATGATTTTCCTCCAACCATTGGCGGATTTTCGCCCCATTGAAGTTCGGAAATAGTTTTATATTCAAGCAGGGGGGGATTTGTTGACCATACAGGAATAATGGACTTTTTTTGGTATTCGGTTCCTGAAATGGGCCTTCTGCTTTGTTGATTGATATTGGCTTTATGATCATTGATAGGATATCGGGAACAGCTAATGAAAAAAAAAGATATCAAAGATAGACTAATCAAAATTAACCCAATTAGTTTCAGCTTTTTTTCTTGGATATCAAGATCTTTCATGATACCGCCGAATTTCCCAGGTATAAAAGCTTCGAAACTCTCCCATGGAAGTTTCTGCAACTTTGAGCAATGCATTGGTATTGTACCGAAAAGAGGTAAACCATGCACTATGTATGATCCATGTAGTGGCAATGGTAGGGCCTTTTCGCGAAATGATCCCGAAGTGCACCACTATCCCATCTCGCCTGAGAATAAAAATGTCTCCAGCTTGTATCTTCATAAAATGGGAGGCCGATCGGTAATCCCCTGTGGAGATTAAATCAGCTTCTCTCCAATCATAACGAAGCCCTGCCCAATATGAGGATATCTCCAGCAGGCCTGAGCAGTCGATACCTGTCCAATAAGAAGGATTTTCAGGACCAGGACGCGGATCAAAACAGGATTCGTCAGCATCAAGATTGACAGGATGGTTTTTTTCCTTTTGTTGGTAATATTCCATCCAGTAAGCTTTGATACCATTATGAAGCAATTTTGAATGGATTTGCTGCAAAGCCTGTTTACCTCCCCAGGAATAAGGAGCCCCAAGAGTGACAGGATAAGAATGACGGAAAAATTCAGGAGGATATTTTTGCTGATTGCCTTTAATGGGAGAAATATAGTAATCCAGATAGAAACGACGCTGCCAAGGGTGAAAATATTGTGCATACATCCGAGCAAAAGCAAGAAAGGCAGCATGGGGGTTTTGATATTTCCAGTTTAGCTTGCATTGGCCTGCTTTTTTGTCCTTCAGCTCCAGTCTGATATAGCCATCCTGGGAAGAATAAACCAAAAGAGAATACTGGTCATGCGATCGATCTATCTCTTCTATTCTTCCTCCCTCAATTTGAACACTGGCAGATAGGGCAAGACCTGAAAATACAAGTTCCAGAGGAATTTCTTTAAAACACCACAACTGATATGAACTATGATCAGAATGATTGGCAGGCGAAACTTGAAGGGTGAAAGATCCAGGATAAAGCGTTTGAGCTTGATTGATTGAGCTTGATACAGGCATAACAGGCAGAATGGAAAAAAACAGTAGCAAAACCACTATAGTCAAATATTTAAACATGACAGACAGAAGATTCCAGGGCAAGAAGGTACCGTTTTATGGATAGGTCAGGCGTAAAGCCACCGGTTGAACCATCTTTACGGATCACTCGATGGCAGGGGATAATCATGGGAAGAGGATTCTCTGACAAAACTTTCCCTGCATGACGTGCACTGGAAAGGTTTGCCATACGAGCAAACGATTCATAGGAAATCACCGATCCGTAAGGTATCTCAGCAAGGTACTGCATTGAACGCAAATATAAAGGATTGGCAATTGCTGACCAGGAATAAGGAATCTGAAAGATTTTCTGCTGACCCAAAAGGTATGCTTGAATTTGATGCATAGCATTTATTAGCCACTCAGGAAAGTGATTTTGAAGACAATTTTGGGGAAATTTCTGATCATTTTTTTTGCCATGAAGAAAAGCGATGCGAATGAGTTTTTTTTCGGTATAGTAAAATCTTAATATAAAGGGAAAGAGCACTCTTTCTGTTTCATAAATGCTCAATTTGTCGTTTGCCATCATCAGTAATTTTAACAAAAGCACGATTGTCAGTGGCTCCGCTTAATAAGCGAATCCATTTTAGGTCGCTTAGTAGCTTCAAGTTGGATTGAAGGGTGTATTCATCTATCTGAAGCTGATCAATGAGCTCTTTTCCCCTGACAATTCTTGTGGGATTTTCGTTTTCAGCATCCCACAAGAATTGCAGAATCTGGATGCGAGTTTCCTTGCTTAAGCCCATCGTCATCTGCTATCAAATAAATTGACTAAGCAGCAAGTTGTACTTTGTTGGCTTTCATGCATTTGGTGCAGATTCGCATATAACAAACCTGACCTTTGGGAGTAACTACTTTTACCCTTTGGAGATTGGGCAACAATCTTCGTTTGGTATGGACATTGGAATGACTGACATTGCAGCCAACAATAGGTCCCTTACCACATACTTCACACTTTTTGGACATTTTAACATACCTCTACTTCCTGCATGTGTTTGAATTATTGCTAAAACAAACAAAATTAGTATAAGCCAATGGGCTTTCCTGTCAAATGATATTCCAGACTTAGAAAAAAACTGGAATTATCTGGCACGCACCCAAGTAATATAAATATAATATAAATGAAATTCAAACCAAGGAGAAAAATGGCGTGAAATCATTAGGTGAAACTTTACTTCGAAATGAACCTTTTAGTGAAATAGTCATGGGGGACACAGCCATAGTCAGGGCGATGATCGAAAGCGGTGTAAAAGTAGCAAGTTCTTATCCGGGATCCCCTACCCCTGAGATTGCAGAAGCTATCTTTTCCATCCCGATGGAAAACCGTCCTTTTTACTTTGAGTTTTCTGTAAATGAGAAGGTGGCAACTGAAATTGCCTATGGCGCATCCATCCAGGGAAATCTATCCACAGTGTTTTTTAAAAGCGTGGGCATGAATGTAGCGCTGGATTCTTTGGTCCAACTTAGCATGATGGAACTCATCGGAGGAATGATTATTGTACTGGGAGACGATCCTGGGGCCAATTCCTCGCAGAATGAACAAGACAATCGCCACCTCTGCCGCCTTTCTTACCTACCGGTATATGAGCCTGCCACTCCAGGAGAAGTATATACCATGTTCAAAGAAGCGGTAAGGGTTTCCACCCAAAAGAAAATGCCTGTAGCATTGCGTTTGACTACCCATGTTTGTCATGCCAAGGAAAAAATTGCTTTCCAGGCCTATACTTTGTCTGAAAAAGTTTTTCAGCATAGCTTTGATCCTGCCAATGGCCCTTATGTGCCTATCACTAGTGCAGTTTTTCCATTAAAAAGAAGGGCGCTGCAAAAATTAGACGAACTTGATCAAGATCCTGAAACCCAGGCAGTTGAAACGATAGGAAAGGGGTCAAGCAAAGGCATCATTTGTTCGGGTTTTCCATATTTGAGCTTGATGGAATGCATGAAGAATGCTAAAGAACAAGTGGATATTCTTAAATTAAACCGGGTATATCCCTTGCCCCAAAAAGCAGTGAAAGCTTTTCTCCAGTCTCATGAGGATGTAAAAATTCTTGAAGAACTGGATGATTCGATCGAAAAAGAGATACTGGCCTTATCATATAGTCAGGGAATAAAAACTAAAATTACGGGCAAAAGCTCCATTGAAGACTGGATTGGAGAATATACTCCCGCCAAAGTGGCTCAAATCATGCAGCAACATTGGAGCGATATTTTTCCCAAGCTGGCTGATCCCTTGCCAGAGCGCACTCCTAATCAAGCCAGGCCTCCTCAGATGTGCCCTGGTTGTGGTCATCGTTCCGCTTTCCATGCAGTAAAAAAAGCGCTTCCTCCTGAAACAATTACTGTTGCGGATATTGGTTGCCATTCCCTGGGCTTTTTAAAACCTTATGAAATGGGGCAAATGCTCCTTTCAATGGGCCATTGTACTGGAACAGGCGCAGGACTTTCCATTGGCAATACGAAGCGACCCGTCGTCGCTTTTATTGGGGACTCCACTTTTTTCCATGCAGGGCTTCCAGGCATTATTAATGCGGTATACAACCAGCATAACCTGACGCTGATTATCATGGAAAACGGCACGACAGCAATGACAGGACACCAGGGACACCCCGGTGCAGGCTACTCTGCTCTGGGAGAAGCACCCAAAATAGCTTTGCGAAACGTCCTGGAGTCTTTTGGCATCAGCTCCATTCAGGAAATTGATACTTATCAACAAAAAGAACTGAGCGAAATGGTTAAAAAAGCAATCAAAGAACCTGGCTTTAAGGTGATCATCGCCCATCATCCCTGTATGCTTAAATTTATGCGGACAAAACGCCGCCAGGGCAAGTTGAAGATTCGTCCGGTAATGGTGGATCAGCAAGTCTGCAAACGTATTAATGAGTGCATTGATGCTTTTGCTTGTCCCACTTTTCAACGCACCCCTGATGGGGGCATTGTAACACAACATGATCTTTGCATTGGCGATCAATCCTGTGTAGCCACCTGTCCGACCAAAGCCCTGAAAGTCAAGGAGGAACAAGAATGAAAAGTTTTAATATCTATCTGATTGGAGTTGGTGGCCAGGGAATTGGACTACTGGCTGAAACCATCCTGAGAGCTATTGATTACGCAGGCTTTCCAGTAAAAAGCGTGGACACTCATGGCCTGGCTCAACGAGGAGGAACTGTGATATCTCAGATTCGAATGGGAGATGAAGTTTATTCGCCATTAATCCCTCCGTTTTGCACTGATCTGATCCTTTCACTGGAATTGCATGAAGCTTATCGCGCTTTAATGAGCGTCAGCAAACCCGGAAGCACCCTTGTATGCTATGAAGCATCCTGGCAACCGTTATCAGTACGTAAAGGCGAAGAGAAAGCCATTACTGCCAAAGAACTACTGGAAGCTGGAAGGAAAATGAATATCGAAGTCATACTGGTCAAAGAACCCCATCTGACTGATGCCCGTATGCAGAACATGGCTCTGCTCAAGGTAGTGCGCAGCAAATCGCTGATTCCTGGCGTAACAAAGGAACACCTGGTAAAAGCCCTGGAGGATTTAATGTCCGGAGAAGCTTTGGAAGCCAACAAAAACTTGCTCTTATCCTAGGTGGGCCACAGGGACGCTTTAATTGGCCCATTAAAACATATATTATGATTTTGGGAGCTTTTCAAAAACGAGCTGGAAAATATGCTCGATAATTGTATCCCATGAATGCATTTTTGCTAATTTTCTTCGACTGTCTACAAGCGCTGGGGCTTCTTGAAGAGCTTTTCGAATTTCCAAAATACAGGACTCTGCGTCTTCATAAAAATAGCATAACTCATGAAAATCTTTTAGTTGATTGATAGGCAAAGTAACTGTAGGCTTTCCCAATGCGCAATACTCAAAGAATTTCAACGGACTAATATTTAAAGTTAATTCATTAGGGATGAAAGGAATAAGACAGACATCAAAAGCTTGAATGCAAGAAGGTGCTTGCTGGACTTCCACTCTGCCTGCCATATGCAGACGAGGGTGATTCGAAAGTTTGTCCAGATCAGGTCGTTGACTGGGTCCTGCTAAGATAAAGTGCGCCTCTGGTATTCCTTCCAAAAGCTTTTCAATCAAGGCAAGATCAAACCACTGATGAATCGCCCCCAAATAGCCAATCCTCGGGTGAGGAATAGAGACCATGCGGTCCCATTCGATAATGTCATTTGAACCAAAAAGCTCCCAATCCACTCCATTAGGTACACAGTGAACCTGTAGTCCATATTGGCTCAAACGAAAAGCCAATTCGCGAGTAGTAGCGAAGATTAAATCCATCTTTTTACTAAGTTTTTTTTCCAATGTTCTGACAAAAGAAGGGTCCCGAAGCCCTGGGTATGCTGAATGGTCATCCACACAGTCATAAACTTTGACTGCATTAGGATAATCCATAGCCAGCGAAGGAAAATCAGGAAGATAAAACCACAAAATGTCAGGGTTAAAACCTCTTTTGCTTAGAGCTTTTTTAATAAAAGACCTAAATATGATTGAATTCAAGCAATGCAAGAACGAAACTTTCAAGCCAAATGGTAGGATAACAGGCGTTTGTAAAATGCATAAGCTTTGTTCCTCACGAACAACATATCCCTGGAGTCGAGATCGTTTTTTAAAAGCACCCAATAAAGTCAAAGGGGCTTGCACGTAAATTACATTATTTTCTTGACTTAGAAGCCGGGCTATTCTTTGTTTTCGGGTAGGTAAATCGTCCATCCCCATGGTAGAAACCAGTAGGATTTTTTTACCTTTTATCAGCATCGACAGAGATGAAAACCTTTTTTCTTTGCCTTAACAGGGTCAACCCAAGATCTGGTATCAACAATCAGAGGATCGTTATTCATCAATTTTTTGATTTTATCAAGCTGATGAATCTTGTCATCATGGTGCCGATTGAGAATAATCAGACAATCAGCTCCTTCCAATAGCTCTTCCAGAGTGAGGCATCTGCCAGGCTCATCGTGAGGAATTAAAGGATCATAAAAACGACAAGAGTATTTTCTTTCGCGGATTAATCTAATAAACTCAAGTGAAGGAGAAAGCCTGAGATCATTAGAATAATCTTTCATGCCAAGCCCATAAAGCGCAAACTGTGCTGTAGATAGGCTTTTATTAAGTTTTTTAAGTTCTTCTTCGGTTATAGCCAATATGGTACTGGGCCTTTGATCATTGACGCTTCTGCTGGTGCTGCTTACTGGCAAATCTGCACAAGGCCTTTCGGTCCCTGCGAGATAGTAATAAGCATTGGGAATGCAGTACCCTCCAACTCCAGGGCCAGGAGAAAGTAGCTTCACCCGGGTATGGGTATTGGCAATAGCAAGAACTTGCGAAATATCAATACCCACTGAATATGCATAGTTGGCAAATTCATTGACCATAGCAATATTGATGTCTCTGGATAGATTTTCGATCACTTTCGACATTTCAACCGCTTCAATGCTATCTGCTTTCACGACATTGCTGCAAATTTTAGACAAAAGCTGAGTACATTTTTCAAGCGAAGCTCCATTGATGCCTGCAACAGGAGTGGGCATGGTAGTCAGCTCTTCGTATGCCTTGCCTTCTGCCATTCGTTCTGAAGCATATCCAAGAAAAAAGTCTTTGCAGGCTGAAAGTCGAGAATACTCTTCGAGCAATGGTTTAAAAAAGCTTCTGGTAGCATGGGGGGGAACAGTGGATCGCAGAAGGATAGTCATGCCAGGTCTAAGATTTTTACCGATATCAGCTGCTACCTGGTCCAGCATGCTAAAGTCCAAAGTGCCGTCAGAGCGCACAGGAATACCTACCGTAACTATAACCTCATCAGATATTTGCATAGCTTCTTTAAAATTGGTAGTGGGTTTGAAAAGGCCTTTTTGAAGGGAATGAACTAAGGCATCTGTCATGCTAAGGTCTCCCCAGGGTTCACTTATGGATGTCTGCCCTAATTTTAAGCGCGAAACAAGCAATTCGTCAACATCCACTCCAATAACTGAATAACCTTTAGAGGCATAAGTCAACGCCAAAGGCAATCCCACAAAGCCCAATCCAAAGACTGTTATTGAATTACTCATTGCTTAATCCCTTTCTGCAAAAGACAGATTTTTTGCTAGTCCTATCATAACCCAAACTATCACTGATAGGGGAATCACTTCCCAAAGATTTTCAGTAATATTATGAACCAAAAATGCAACAAAACCACTAATAACACCATAAACTATAACTTTGTCTTTTTCTAAAGCCAATTTTGCAGCAAGAATCAATTGACGGAATATTTCAATAAGGATCCAAAGAAAAGCAAGAAATCCCAGAAAACCATAATTGGATAAGACCTGAAGATAGTAGTTATCAACGTATAAGCCACTAAAAGCTTGCGCCCGGTATGCAACAGCTCCACCGTAGCTTCCTGGCCCTCGACCCAGGAGAGGATTTTCTTCAAAAATGCTCCAAGCAAGGTTCCAACGATAATTTCTTCCTCCCATTTCGCTCTTTTGCTGATATTGCTCAGAAAAAAGGTTAGTAAATCGAGTTCTGATAGGAGCAACGAAACTTGCAGCTATAAGAAGCAAGATAATTAAACTCAGCATCCATTTTGTTTTTTTTATTAATACTCCAAAAAGAACCAATGCTGGAAGCAAAGCTACCCAGGCTGCCCGTGTCAAGCTTGAGAAAACACCAGCAGAAAGAAGAACGAAAAAAACAAAAAATACCCCTCGTTGCAACCATGTGTACCCTTTTCTAAACATAAAACCCAGCGCAAGTGGAATCAAAAGAACTCCATAGGCAGCAAATGCGTTGGGACTGCCAAGAAATGAAAAAGCTCTGGAAAGACCTGCTTCAAGATCTTTATCAAGCCAATGAGGAGGATTGGGCACTCCAATAACATATTGATACAAACCAAAGATAGCAGTAACAGCACCAGCCACAAGCACTAAAACTAACAAAGCTCGATTTGATTTTTTGGAAATGGGCGCATTAAGGAATAGTAGATAAAAAAGAAAAGTTTGCAATACTGAGCGTATGCCTTCGATTCCCTGGCCAAGGGTAATATCCATGCTGAAAGCCAATGATAAAAAACCAATGATCAGAAAAGTCCCAATAGGATAAATGATTGAACTGGTTTTGAAAGAAAAAGCAGGTTTTCTTGCTTGATGGATCATCAGTAGCACAAAGAGTACTAGCCATAGAATTTCGTCCCAAAAACCTCCAAAAGGAACAGCGCTTGACTTAACTATATAATCCAAAATCACAAAGAAGGGCAAAATGCACAAGGCAAGGTCATAACGCTTCCAGGATCCATATAGATACAAAAAACCAAGAACAACAATTAGGAATAACCATACCTGGCCTGTATAAAATACAAAAACTCCTGCCAACAAACCAAGCACAATATATTTTAAGTCAGGATCCTGGGCAAAAGTCATGAAATCAATCCTTTAATGAATTTAACAAAATAACTGTGCTTATAAAACCAAAACAAAGGTATTCTGGAATAGGTCAAAAACCAGCAAAAGCTTAGCAATAGGAAATAGATAATGATAGCTTCCCGGGGATATCCTTTCCCAAAGATAAGCTCCAGAGAGACCCGTATGCTTAAAAAAGCAAAGAAGAAAAAGGCAAGATAGCGAATACTACCTTGCTGAATATCTTTTTCGATGCTCTTGATAAAACGATGGGACAAGCTACCTTGGAATGATTGCTGAATAAGGGTAAGCATTTTTGAAACAAAGCCTAAACCAAGCGGACGAATAAGCTTGCCCCAAAAATAATTTTCAAAAGCTTCATCAAAACAATTACGTGGTTTTGTAAAATATTTTATTGCCTGACTATTAGCAATGATGACCCTAGTATAACTCGAAAAACTATGAAAAGCTTTTGCAACAGCGCTATGCTGAGATACTCTTTTCCAGAAATGATCCCCCAGGCAAAAAACACGAAAAATGAAAGAGTGTTGCCAAAATCTCTGCAGAAGACTTATCATTCGTTTGTTTCCGGATCTTCTGGGATATTCGTTTGATCTATGAATTCTGAATGGATTAGTTTTGAAAGCTCTTCTTCATCAGTAACTACATAGGATATATCATGAATATAGTCAATATCTCCTGGAAAATTGACAACCTTAAACTGTGTTTCTGGATTGAGATCTTTAAAAAGAATAGCTAATTTCAACATTTCTGCAGTATCCATGTTGGTTTCAAATTTTTTGGCAACTGCGTTAATGATATGATTAATTCGAAGAATGTTGCGGTTTTCAGCTATCTGCCCAGCCAAAGCGCTAAGAAATTTAAGCTGGCGGGATACCCTACCATAAACCTGACCATCGTAATCCCGGGTATAATCCCCCTGGTGATCCCATCGAAAGCGAACATACTGCAAAGCTTTATGCCCATCAAGCTGTTGATAACCCTCTTTTAAATTAATCATGGTGCCATCGGTAGGATCATAATAATACATATCCTTTTCTACCTCCAGCATGACTCCACCTAAAATATCCACTACCTGCTCAAAAGCTTCAAAATCAAGCATAGCATATAGTTTGATTGGAATCCCAAGAAGATGTTCCAGGGTGCGTAGCGTGAGAGGAATTCCACCATTACTGAAATAATTGGGATTAATGGTCGAGTTCATCTTGTCGTAAGTATCATGATCAGGAACATACACTCGAGTATCTCGTGGAATTGACATCACTCTAACTGTTTTATCCTTTAAATCCAGATTGGCAACAATGAGCGTATCACTTCGTATTCCCAAATCATAACCTTCTCGGGAATCACAACCCATGAGAAGGATATTGATACGCCCTCCCCAATTGATTTTAAAATTTTTGCGTATACCTTGAATTTCAGGTGATTGAATTGGGCGTATATCATTTAGAAGACGGAAAATATACCAGACTGATACCCCGCAAATAAGCATAATAATGATGAAAAGCGTCCATAGAATAGGAGCAATTTTTTTACGCTTTTTATTTTTTTGTTTCATTTTCCAATCACTTCTTTAATCTCCTTGCGATCCAGGATCCAAATTGATATTAAATATACTCCTAATCCTATCAGCATTAGTATTCCAATTTGTAAAGCTTGATAAGACTTTGAGCTTAAGTTTAATATTTTTTCGAGATAAGAGCAAGAGAAATACAAAACTATGCTCATGATCAGCGATGCTACTAAAGTGCTTACAAAAGTCCTCGCTAATGACAAGAGTCGAATACATCCATATTTTTTTCGCATGATAACCCAAAGGATAATCGCATTGACATAAGCAGCAATGGTTGATCCCATGGCTAGCCCTTGATACTGGTACCAACGGACCAGGAAAATATCAAGAAGAAACAACACTATGATAGTAATCAAAGCTACATATACAGGGGTTTTGGTGTCACGATTGGAATAAAAGATTTTTACCAATATGGCTGTAACAGACCAGGGAACTAGAGCTAAGGCATAAATCCTCAAAACCTTTGAAGTCAGTATAGTAGACTCCGGAGTAAACACTCCCCCTTGAAAAAGAGCTCGAGTAATAGGCATATCGAGGACAATCAAGGCAAAACTGGCAGGAATGATAATAAAAAGAACAAATTGCAAAGCCCATTTAAGGTTTTTTGATAACGCTTTGGAATCATTGCAAATCACATTTTCAGACAAACAGGGAAAAACAACGGAAGATATTGCTAATGCAAATATGCCAATGGGAAACTGTGATACTTTAAATGAATAACCCAAAGCAGAAATCATGCCTTCAGGGAGAGAGGATCCAAAAAAGCGTTCAATAAAGGGTGCCAGATAATTGATACCTGATCCCAATAAAACAGGTAGAATCAAAACGTATACTTCAGTAATGGAAGGATGGAACAATCGAGGAGTCCATCGGTATCCAAGCCGATAGCGAAGAATCCAAATGTATTGAATGAATAATTGCCCAAAAGAACCAAGAACCAAAGCAAGCGCAGCACTTTGGATACCCATTTTGGGAGAAAAAAAGATAATAAAAGCCATGGTTAAAGCATTAAACAGAATACCCCCCAGGGTAGGAACTCCAAACATTTTAAGTGAATTGAGAATGCCAGTGGCCATAGCAGCTATACCTAAAAAATAAATTGATGGAAGTGCGGTTCGAAATATCATGACTGCCTGGTTGAAACGTTCAGAATCAAAGAAAGGGGCTTGGATCTTAATAATCCAGGGGGCAAAAAAATAGAATGCAACAAGCACTATTGCCATTATAAGAGTAAACTGATTCATAAGTACTGAAATGATCTCTTGTAATTGGTTTTTTTCATTATTGCAAATATATCGGGTAAACAAAGGAATAAAGACAGCGCTAAAAACTCCAGCTACCAACAAATTCGAAAAGGTTATAGGCAGATATGAACCAATTTCAAAAGCATCTTTGCTAGCACTAGTTCCAAACCTATTTGCAATAACTATTTCACGACCAAAACCCAAAAACCGACTAAACATAACGCCAATAGTCACAATTCCAGCATTACGAAAAAGTGCTTTTATGTCCATAAGTTATTATTTTAAGGCTGGGATTCCTCTGTTGAATCAGAAGAAGGAGGATTTGTTTCAATCTTTTCCTGGAATGGCTCAATGGATAACACTATTATCGTGTATTTGGTCCGTGCGGTTTCAATAAATCCAGTCGCACCAGTTTTGAATGTTTGATTCCCATATCGGATAGTAGGACTCCCTTTAGGCACTCTTACCTGCAAAACAAAGACGGCATCTTTGAGTTTGGGTTGAGCCCGTGAAACCACCAATCCTTCAGGCGTAGTTACATATACAGGGGTTGGCGATATCTCAGGATCGGTTACTATGGTGCCAAAATAAGCTCCGGTAGGAGAAGTCAGAATATCACCCTTTCGAATGGACTGAGCAATAGTTTCGTCCAAACTTGCAGCTTTGACTGTCAATAAATACTGATCATATTCTTTTACAGTGGTATGGCGCTGAATCATTTTGTATCCAAACCAAATCAGCATCAACCCAACTAAAACAATTAAAAGTGCATCCAACAGGTTTATTTTTGAAAAAATCCTTCCTTCATTATCAATGATTTTCACAATGCATCCTCCAGTCGTTGAATCTGAGCGCCACAAGATCTTAATTTTACATCAAATAACTCATATCCCCGTTCTACTGTTTCAATGCCAAGAATTTCACTTTCCCCCTCTGCAGCCAGAGCAGCTAATATTAGAGAAGCGCCTGCTCTCAAATTCTGGGCTTGAACTATGGCACCTGAGATTTTTTCTACTCCAAAAACAGTAGCCATTCTTTCATTGTAAACAATTTTAGCGCCCATTTTTTGAAGCTCGGAAGCTACTTGAAAACGATTTTCGAAGACTGACTCAACAATAACACTCATCCCATTGGCTATACTAGCCAATGCGAGCATGGGAGACTGGACATCCGTTGGAAAACCTGGAAAAGGCATAGTCTTAATTTTAAATCCAAGAGGCTTTTTATCCATTTTGATTCGGATTTTGTCCTGATTGATAATTTGAATGTCTGCTCCAGTTTCACGTAGTTTGAATACCACGGAAGAAATATCATTAACGCTTAAATCTTCGACAGTTAAATCCCCACAGGTAATGACTGATGAGATTAAATAGGTAGAAGCCTGAATACGATCTGGCATAATTCGGTGAGTAATGGGTCGAAGCTTGTCAACCCCAACAATTCTAAGGGTTTTTGATCCAATGCCATAAATTTTTGCGCCAGCTTTGTTTAGAAAATTGACAAGATCAGCAATTTCAGGTTCTTGAGCAGCATTTTCAATAACCGTATTTCCTTTTGCAGTGCAAGCAGCCAGAATAATATTTGCTGTTGCGCCAAAGCTTGGATAATCCAAGTATACATGGGCTGAAACAAGACTTTTTGCTTCCAGGTGCACTGCCCCTTTGATACTGGAAGATTCTGCTCCCAGTTGACGAAGCCCATACAAATGAATATCAATGGGTCGAGCTCCTATCTGGCAACCCCCCAGCGAAGGAAGGGTGACGTATCCCACCCTGGATAGCAAAGCGCCCAAAAGGGTTTGAGATCCGCGAATTTTCTCCAGGCCAGTATCATCAATGTGACCCGTGTGAATGTCTGAAGCATCTATCTCAAAGCTATGCTCATCAATTTGATGAATGATAGCGCCAGCTCGTTGCATCAGTTGAAAAAAAGTGTCAATATCCCGAAGCTGGGGAATATTGGTTAATACGGTTTTACCCTGAATCATCAAGGCAGCTGATAAAATTGGCATAGCAGCATTTTTAGAACCACCCACAGATATGTTTCCTTTTACGGGCACTCCGCCTTGAACAATATATTTGATCATGAGATAAATTCCTCAGCTTCCTGTCCAGTTGTTTTAATAGGTAGCGAAAAACACTTTCGTGTGTAATTCAAAATTCTTTTGGATGCAAAGCCATCTCCAAAAGGATTTTTCATGGAAGAAATTCGTTGGTAACGTTCTTTATCCTGGATCAACTCTCTCAGGCGATCCTTTATCATGTCAGGATCCGTTCCTACTAACTGCACAATTCCAGCTTCTATGCCTTCAGGCCGTTCGGTTACTTTTCGGGTCAAGAGGATAGGCTTGCCCAAGGTTGGTGCTTCTTCCTGTATTCCTCCTGAATCAGAAAGAATAATATAAGAAGATTGCATAGCGAGAATAAATTGATCGTAGTCCAGTGGATCAACCAAGTGCACCCGAGGCATTTCTTTGAACACAGCCTCAATGGTGTCACGGACTACAGGATTACGATGCACAGGAAATAAAAGTTGAAGCTCTGGAAATTTGGCAATAATTTCTCGCACAGCTGTAGCTGCATGCTTCATCGGTTGACCCCAGGATTCTCTGCGATGCATCGTCATCAGTATGGTTTTTTTGGACAAATCAAGATATGGAAAAACTACACTTACAGGCTTCGATAAGTTTTTTAACCGATACATCAAAGCATCAACCACCGTATTTCCTGTGATGTAGATGCTATTCTCCTTAATACCCTCTTTCAAAAGGTTCATCTTTGAGTGAAGTGTGGGGCAAAAATGATAAGCACATAAAGCATCAGCCAGCTTTCGATTGATTTCTTCAGGAAAAGGATTGTAATTGTCAAAAGACCGCAATCCCGCTTCTACATGAGCTACCGGGATTTGATGATAATAAGATGCCAATGAGCAGGCAAAAGTAGTAGTGGTGTCACCATGAACCAAAACCATATCAGGCTTTTCTTTTTCTAAAAAGGCTGAAAAATTCTGAAGGACTAATTGGGTTACACCTGACAAGGACTGTCGAGGGGACATAATATTAAAATCTTCGTGGAAAGGAAGCTGAAAAATTTGGATGACTTGATCTAACATTTCTCGGTGTTGAGCAGTTAATACTACTCTGGTATCAAAATCCGAATCGCTTAAAAATGCTTGAACGACAGGAGCCATTTTTATAGCTTCTGGTCTAGTCCCAAAAGTAATAGCAATCTTGACTTTGTTCTTCATCGAGTCAACACAAAATAGGGCACAACACAAAGTAGAATGGTGATTGAGTAAAAGAGGAAAGCTATTCGGCGCTGGCCCCAACCCTTTCGATGCAATTGGTAATGAATATTTTCCAGATCAGCTTCATATATTTTTTTACGCTTTTTCAAACGAATGATAATTGAAAAAACAATATCAAAAATTGGAACCCCAAGAGCAATAAAAGAAGCAATCATGATCACACTGGTGGTAGTCTTCAAACCGCTCCAGATGGAAATCATAGCAATGAGATAACCAAGAACATTGGCTCCACTATCTCCAAGAAATATTCGAGCGGGATGAAAATTGTATCTTAGAAACACCAAACAAACACCAACCATGGCCATGCCAAACACTGCAGCTACAGGCAAGCTTTTGGAAATGGAAAGAAATACAATTCCCAAACTTGCTATACCGGCAATTCCAGAGGCCAAGCCGTCCATGCCATCAATCAGATTGAGTGCATTCATGAAAGCAACAGCCCAAATAATGGTGAAAGGAATGCCCCACCATCCCACCGCTAAATGATTACCGGTAAAAATATCAGAGATAAAGTAAACCCGAATGCCAAAGAAAATTGGAATGGAAGCTGCTAAAATCTGAGCAATTAGTTTGATTCCGGGACTTAGTCCTTTTTGATCATCTACGAGCATGACAGTAAAAATAAGCAATGAACCCAAAAAGATACCGAATACCGAGAAATTAAATCCTATGCTCATAAAAACTGCTGCCCAAAAGCTTAAAAAAACCGCAATGCCTCCGCTTCTAGGTGTTGTTTTTTGATGAATTTTTGACCTGCTTGATCCAGCGGAATCCTTTGGGTTTTCTTCAGGAGCTTTGTCCAGAATATTGAATCGAAAAGCCATGCGAATGGAGAAGGGAACAAAGATCATCATCCAGCCAATAGCATACGCCAAGGTAAAAAGGTAAAGAGGCATGGGCTTTTCAGCTTTCCTTTTGCTTTTGGTTGTTTTGTATCCAATCAGTTACATGGTTATAACTAGCCAGGGCATAATATTTTTGATATCGTTTTTCGATTAGTTCTTCTTCCCAGTCAAGATCCTGGCACCTTTCAAGCCAACAAAGCACAGCCTGCTTGACATTTTCGATGCATTCTCTGTGGTTGCGATGAGCTCCTCCAACAGGTTCAGTTATTAATTCATCAACTAATCCAAACTGGAAAAGATCCTGAGCAGTAAGCTTTAACTTTTCTGCTGCGAGAGAAGCTTTGGAAGCATCTCGCCAAAGAATGGAAGCACACCCTTCGGGAGAAATGACGGAATAAATTGCATGCTCAAGCATTGCCAGATAGTCCCCCACTCCTATTCCCAGGGCTCCCCCAGAACCACCTTCGCCAGTTACAAGGGCCATGATGGGCACTTTTAGGTTAAACATCTCGCGAAGGTTCATCGCAATTGCCTCTGATTGTCCATGTTCTTCTGCTTCAATTCCTGGATAAGCTCCAGGAGTATCGATGATGGTTAAAATCGGAGCTTTGAATTTTTCTGCTAATCGCATTAAGCGCAAAGCTTTACGGTATCCTTCTGGGTTGGCCATGCCAAAATTGCAATTGATGTTATCGCGGGTGGTTTTTCCCTTGTGATGTCCAATAATCATAATTAAATGCTTTGATGCTATGTGACCCATAGCTCCAAAAATTGCAGGATCTTCGCGAAATAGGCGATCTCCGCAAAAATATAAATAATCTGGGATTAAACTTTTTAAGAAATCCATCATTTTGGGACGTTCAGGATGCCTGGCTACCAAAACCTTTTCCCACCTAGAAAGATTTGCAAAAATATGCTGCAACTCGGTGCTTAAGTTTTGACGAAGGTCTTCAATGGAAGCGGAAAGATCAATCTGTTTTTCTTTGCTTTCTTTTTCTAAATCTTCAATTCGTTTTTCAAGTTCTGCAATGGGTTTTTCAAATGGCAGCAAAGATTTCATGACTTGGACCTCCTTTTTGGGTGGGAGTGACCTTCCATGTAAAATGAAATAATTCTGCTGATAACTCGTTTCATATGCTTACGTTCCACTATCTTATCAATTTGACCACATTCTAAAAGAAATTCAGCAGTTTGGAAGCGTGGAGGCAGTTTTTGACGGGTAGTTTGTTCGATAACTCTTGCTCCCGCAAATCCAATCAAAGCTTGGGGCTCAGAGATGATAACATCGCCTAAAAAAGCATAGCTAGCGCTAACTCCTCCGGTAGTGGGATGAGTAAGAACTGAAATATATAATCCATGATTATTCTGAAAACGACCAATAGCTCCTGCTGTCCTTGCCATCTGGAGAAGCGAGAACATGCCTTCTTGCATTCTTGCTCCTCCTGAAGCTGAAAGAATGATCAAAGGCAAGTTTTTCTTTTGGGCAGTTTCAGCAAGCTGAACGATCTTTTCTCCTACGACCACTCCCATGCTGCCACCGATAAATAGAAAATCCATAATGCCCAATGCAACAGGCTGATTTTCTATACGGGCCAATCCGATTTGGATAGCTTCAGAAAAAAAAGCTTTTTTTTCAGCTTTGTTAATTCGGTCTGCATATGAATCCTGATCAGTAAAAGAAAGAATGTCCATCGTTTTCATATCTTCATGCATAGGCTTAAAGCTTTTTTCATCCGACAGAAGCTCAAGCCATTCCTTTGCATTCATGCGAAGATGATGATTGCATTTTGGGCAGATCTGCCAATTTTCAGATAAATGTTTTTTATAGATAAGTGAACGGCAACCAGGGCATTTTATCCAGTCAGTAGCTTCGGTTTCGACAGTATCAAATGAACGGATGACTTTTGGAGTGTTGTCTTTCTTAAAAGATATCATAAAGCACCTTTCATGAGAATGGAGTAGTTATGCCCTCCAAAACCAAATGAATTGCATAGGCCATAAGTCACTTTCCGCTCTCGCATGCGCTGAGGAGTATAATCAAGATCGCATTCAGGATCAGGTACTTCCAAATTGAGCGTGGGATGGATTTTTCCCGTATGTAGCGTCATAGCTGTAACAATAGCCTCTACACCTCCTGCAGCTCCCAACAGATGTCCTGTCATTGACTTGGTTGAATTGATGGAAATGTTTTTGGCGTGAGATCCAAACAATTTTTTAATAGCTTGAGTCTCGGTCATATCATTTGCTTTGGTGGATGTGCCATGAGCATTAATATACTCGACTGCATCCGGGGTTATGCCAGCGTCTTTAATGGCATGAGCCATGCATAGCCTGGGACCCTCAGCTGAGGGATCAGGCAAAGTGATATGAAAAGCATCGCAAGATGCTCCGTAACCAATCAGTTCAGCATAAATCACAGCATTGCGCTTGATGGCATGGCTCCATTCTTCTAAAACTACAACTCCTGCTCCCTCTGCAATAACAAAGCCATCTCTTTCGAGATCAAAAGGCCTTGAGGCTTTTTTAGGATCATCGTTGCGTCGGGACAGAGCTTTCATTACAGAAAAACCAGCAACAGCAATGGGTACAACTGAAGCTTCAGCGCCACCAGCAATCATAATGTCTTCCGTACCAAGTTGGATTCGTCGCATAGCTTCTCCGATGGCATTGGTACCAGAAGCACAGGCAGTGCAAGGATTGGAAGTATAACCATTAGCTTTTAGCATGATTGCTACATGGGCTGATGCCATATTGCCTATCATCCGAGGTATGAAAAAGGGACTAACCCTTTGTGGACCTTTGTTTAAAAGAACTGCTATTTCATCAGAAAATGATTGAATGCCTCCAATGCCCGAACCGATTAAAACTCCAAAGCGCTCTGAATCAATAGCAGTTTGGTCTAATTTTGCATCTTCAAAAGCATGGAGAGAAGACGCAATAGCTAACTGGCAAAAACGGTCCATTCGAGATATCTCGCGAGCAGGGACATAAGCTTTGGCATCAAAATCACGACATTCTCCCGCAATTTTGACTGAATAGTCCGTAGTGTCAAAAAAAGTAATGGGACCAACCCCTGAAACACCATTTAAAAGATCAGAAAAGACCTTGTCTTTGCCAGAACCCAAAGGAGTGACCAATCCTAGCCCGGTAATTGCAACCCTTTTCATTGGTAATCCAATTATTTTACATGATTCTTGATATAGTCAATCATAGCTCCAACCGTCAAAAGCTTTGAGGCTTCTTCGTCAGGTATTTCCATATTGTACTCTTCTTCAAGAGCCATGGTAATATCAACCAATCCCAAAGAATCTGCTCCTAAATCATTGATAAAATGGGACTCAAGCTTGATTTCATCTTCACCGATTCCCAATTTGTCTGCAATGACCGGTTTTACTTTTTCAAAAATGTTGTCGCTCATCTTTTCCTCCTCGATGGAAATTAAAAAATTAT
>CAZMFK010000004.1:0-23104 GCA_964565545.1 uncultured Caldisericota bacterium
AAGAGTGGAATATCCTCTTCTGAGGATGCTTTCATCTATGATATCATCGTGTATTAGTGATGCAGCATGAATAAGTTCAATCAACATGCCAAGATCAACTCTGGATTGCATTGAAACAAGAGAAGAGGAAGAGTATATCAGGGCTGAACGTAATCGTTTGCCAGAAAGAAGAAAACTAATACTGGACGGATTGACTTTCATGATACGCATAAGGTCATTTTGATACGGGACCAACCGAAGGTCTATTTGTTGAACAAATTCATTAAAGGAAATTGTATTATTCATGGGTTTTAGCTGGTGAAAAATTGATGAATTTGCTGAGCTATAAATGACATACCTTGAATTTCTCCCAGAGAAGTTGTCTTGTTGTCATGGTTTAGTATTAAATATGGAACTTTTTCTCGAGTGTGATCCGTGTGATTGGAAAAACCTGGGTCATTTCCATGATCTGCTGAAATTAGTAAAAGGTCTTTGGGAGTTAATGCTTTTTTTAGTTCAATGAAATAGGGATCCAGTGCTTCCAAAGCTTTTGCATATCCAGCAAGGTCCCTTCGATGGGCATAAAGCATATCCAGGTCTTCCAGGTCAATGAAATAAAAGGTATCTTGAACAGGATCTGCAGAAAGTTCGTTCATAAGATTTTTCATGCAA
The DNA here is from genome assembly GCA_964565545.1 of uncultured Caldisericota bacterium. Classification (GTDB taxonomy): domain Bacteria; phylum Caldisericota; class Caldisericia; order UBA6126; family UBA6126; genus T3SED10-260. Next base: position 652 of record CAZMFK010000004.1, read on the forward strand.
TCCAGGTCATTTTTACCTGGGATAAGCTGATCCAAAAGATGGGGAAACATGTTTTGGACGACGTGGTTTCCTTTGATGCAAACTTGTTGTTGTTTTAAGTCATGAAGCAAATGGTTTTTGGTCGGTATATAGGGAAAATCTTTTCGATAAGCTGTTCGATAAAAACCTTGTGTCATGGATCCCAGGAATGGACGAGCGATAATCCGGCCAATGGGCATGTTTTCGTCAAAATATTTTCGAATCAGCATACAATAAAAATAAAGAGTAGACAAATCAATAACTTCTTGATGAGCTGCGACCTGAAGAACTGAATCCTGAGAAGTGTATATAATAAGATTGCCTGTGGATAAATGAACCTGGCCAAGTTCCTGGATTATTTGAGTGCCTGATTTGGGACAATTGCCCACAACTTCTCTTCCAGTTAAAACTTTGATATTGTGGATGTCGGAAGGTGAAAATCCCTGAGGAAAAGTGGGAAGCCTGGGGTAAACAAGACCCATTAGCTCATACAATCCTGAGAGAGTATCTTTGTTAGGATTTTGTGGTACCAATACATCTTTATGATGAGACGATAGAAGGCCATATTGCTTGAAAAATGGAGCATGGATATCGGGAAAGGAATCGAAAATTCTTCGAGAAGTATAAGCTCCGGAATCTCCAAAATTGATAGCGTCATCCGATTCGCCTGCTCCAAAACCATCTAATATGATCAATATAACTCTTTTATGATTGTTCATCTTTAATAATTATATGGAACTTAAACTTATTGCCAATTCATGATATAATCATTTAATTATGTTAAAGAAATGGTTTGACACTACTGAACGGTTTAAAAGAAAATATCTTGGGATGATACCCAGGATAAATCAGTTTGAAGCTGAATTGCAAAAACTTAGTAACGAGGAGCTTCAAGCAAGCACCCAACGATTTAGAGAGCGTTTAAACAGGGGAGAGTCCCTTATTCAGCTCTTGCCAGAAGCTTTTGCTGTAGTAAGGGAGACCAGTGTCCGCACTTTAGGCATGAGACACTTTGATGTCCAGCTATTAGGCGGTATTGCCCTGTTTACTGGTAAAATTGCAGAAATGAAAACAGGAGAAGGCAAAACCCTGGTATCCACTTTACCTGCTTACCTGGAAGCATTGGTTGGTCATGGAGTTCATATCGTCACGGTCAATGAATACCTTGTTCAACGAGATGCTGAATGGATGGGGTCCATATATAAGTACCTAGGCCTTGAAGTGGGACACATTGTCAATGATATGCGCCCTTCCGAACGCATTGGGCAATACTCAAAAGATATCACATATGGGACAAACAGTGAATTTGGCTTCGATTATTTAAGGGACAATATGGTTCGATCCATTAACGAAAGAGTACAAAAAAAGCTCCACTATGCGATTGTTGATGAAGTTGATTCAATCCTCATTGACGAAGCCAGAACTCCCTTGATTATTTCCGGCCCTGCTGAAAAATCTACCGATTTATATGCTCGAGCTGCAAAAAAGGTACGATTGCTAACTAAAGAAGAAGATTTTACCATAGATGAGAAAACAAAATCTGTAACTATCACCGAAATTGGAATTGCTAAGCTTCAGCGGTTGCTAAAAGTTGAAAATCTCTATGGCAATGAACATATCGATTTGTTGAGGCACTTGAATCAGGCTCTTCGGGCCCTGTATTGCTTTCATAATGAGGTTGATTATATTGTCAAAGACCAGGAAGTTATTATTGTAGATGAGTTTACCGGGAGATTACTTCAGGGCAGGCGATATTCCGATGGATTGCATCAGGCGATAGAAGCAAAAGAGAATATACCGGTTAAGGATGAAAACCAAACCTTAGCTACGATTACTTTCCAAAACTACTTCCGTATGTATGAAAAACTATCCGGCATGACAGGTACAGCAAAAACTGAAGAAAATGAATTTCGTGAGATTTATGGGCTGGATGTTGTAGTAGTTCCTACCAATCAACCCATTGCCCGCAAGGATGAGCCTGATATCATCTATAAAACTGAACAAATCAAGTTTCGCAAAATTGTAGAAGAGATTTCCCAGGCATATAAAAAGGGGCAACCTGTCCTGGTGGGAACGCGTTCGATAGAAAAATCAGAAAAACTATCAAGGATGCTTTTAAAGCTGGGCGTAAACCATGAAGTGCTTAACGCTAAGTATCACGAAAAAGAAGCAGAAATCATCAAAAAAGCTGGAGAACGAAAAGCTGTAACTATTGCAACCAATATGGCAGGACGGGGAGTGGATATTGTTTTAGGTCCCGGAGTAAAAGATTTGGGCGGATTGTATGTTATAGGCACTGAACGCCATGAGTCCCGTCGAATTGACAACCAGCTAAGAGGTCGTTCGGGTAGGCAGGGCGACCCTGGCCTTACCAAATTTTATCTTTCTCTGGATGATGAGTTGCTTCGTATCTTTGGAGGAGACAGAATTACTCGTGTTTTTAATACTTTAAAAATTGATGAAGAAATGCCCCTGGAAAGTGTATTGCTTAGTAGAGCCATTGAAAACGCACAGAAAAAAGTGGAAAACTATAATTTTGATATTCGTAAATCCCTATTGGAATACGATAATGTGCTAAATAAGCAGCGAGAGATTATCTACGAGGAGCGAAAACGGGTTTTGGAGTGCGAGTCTGTTCAAGACCATATTCAAGACATGATTGTGGATGTGTCTGAAGGCATTGCTCATCGAGGAAAAGACCCGGACAACCGCTTTGAAATCTTTGTAGAGCCTGTGAATAGGGGTATTATGGAAATGACCGGAAAGAATCCCCACTTCAAGGATCTTAATGAAGTAAAAGATCTGGATCAGTTTATTCTGGATTACTTGAAAGACATGTATTCCCAAAAAGAACAATGGATTGGCTCTGATCATATGCGAGAAATTGAGCGCCAGATCCTCTTGTATATCGTGGATAAAAAATGGAAAGATCATTTGTACAGCCTGGACCAGCTCAAGGAAGGCATTGGATTGCGTGGGTATGCTCAAACAGATCCTTTGCTTGAATATCAAAGAGAAGGATTTCAGATGTTTGATGCTATGTTGGCCTCTATCAAAGAAGAAGTAATCAGTTTATTGTATAAAATACAAATTACTCCGATGGTACAACGAAGCAGTCAGGAAAAATCCTCACAAGATGCTCCAAATAACAATGGATCGCCTGAGACGTCCTCTCGTGATAATTCGATCACAGATCATGAAACTGACAAAGTTCTTTCTCGCGAAAGAAAAAGCCATAAAATTGGGCGAAACGACCCCTGTCCTTGTGGTAGTGGGCTAAAGTTTAAAAAATGTTGTGGCAAGCAAGCATGATGGATCTTCAATATTATTCCGAACGAAGCAGCAATCATTTTGAACGGCTCCAAAAAGCCAAGGAGTTTCTTTGACAAAGGGGGATGGACCCAAAAGATTGAAGAGCTCGAAAAGTTAACTTTGGATCCAGGTTTTTGGGACAAAGCTCCCCATGAAACCAAAGAAACTCTCATCCAACTGGAAAAAGGAAAAAAACTCAAAAACCAAATGGACGAACTCATGAAGCTTTATGAAGAAATGGAAACTGCATTAGAGCTTTTTCAATTGGATGCTGCTGACCAGGAAGTTATTCAGCGTATTCAAGACCTAGATTCCTTGCTTTTTCGACAGATCAGGGATTTTGAAATCAAATGCTTTCTTCAGGGACCATACGACCAACTTCCTTGCTATTTATCCTTATCCAGTGGAGCAGGTGGAGTAGATGCAATGGATTGGACAGCGATGCTTTTCAGGATGTATATCAACTATATCCAGCGAAAAAACTTCAAAGCATCAGTGCTCAGTATCTCAGAAGGGCAGGAAGCTGGAATCAAGAGCGCAACGATAGAAGTCAACGGCGATTTTGCTTTTGGCTTTTTGAAAAGCGAAAAAGGCGTCCATCGTTTGGTGAGGATTTCTCCGTTCGATGCTAACAAGCGCCGACATACCTCTTTTGCTTTAGTGGAAGTAATTCCAGTGATCCCGGACGTATTATTTGAAATTGATGAAAAAGATCTTCGAATAGATACATTTAATGCATCAGGGCATGGAGGACAAAATGTTCAAAAAAATGATACTGCAGTTAGAATAATCCATCTGCCCACTGGAATAGTGGCTGTATGCCAGACGGAAAGATCTCAGCAATCAAATCGAGAAGCAGCTATGAAAATATTACGCTCAAAGATCATGATTAAAATGGAAGAATTACGATTGAAAGAAATAAATGAATTGAAATTACAGCAAACATCAGCTGAATGGGGAAATCAAATTAGATCTTATGTGCTTCAACCCTATACTATTGTTAAAGATTTACGAACAGGATATGAAGATGGCAATGTGAGTGAAGTCCTGGATGGGTATCTGGATGATTTTGTTTGGGAGTATATAGGATTTTCAGCTATGGAGCAAAACAAAAATTAAACATGGAGGGTATGATGTTTCATCGCATTGAATTAGATAAACCCTGGCCTTTACTGGAAGAAGAGATACTCCATTTTTGGGAAAAAGAAAATGTATTTAAAAAAGGATTAGAGTTAAGCAAAAATAAGCCCTGTTTTGTATTTTATGAAGGTCCTCCTACAGCCAATGGTCGACCAGGTATTCACCACGTGTTGGCACGAATATATAAAGATTTGATTTGCCGTTATAAAAGCATGAATGGCTTCCATGTGCCACGAAAAGCTGGTTGGGACACCCATGGTTTGCCTGTAGAGTTGGAAGTTGAAAAACGACTTCAAATTAGCGGAAAAAATGAAATTGAAGCATATGGAATAGCTGCTTTCATTGAAGAATGCAAAAAAAGCATATTTACTTATAAAGAAGATTGGGATCAAAATACTAAAAGAATTGCCTATTGGCTTGATTTGGACGAACCCTATATCACTTGCACTAATGATTATATTGAATCTATCTGGTGGGCTATCCAGCAGATTTACGAAAAAGGACTGATTGTTAAAGGGCATAAGGTCGTTCCTCATTGCCCAAGGTGCCAGACAACTCTTAGCGCTCATGAGGTAGCTCAGGGATATGACGACAACACAGTTGATCCTTCGGTGTTCGTGAAATTTCCTGTAAAAGATAAAGAAAATACTTATTTTCTGGTATGGACAACTACTCCGTGGACCTTAACAGCCAATGTGGCTCTGGCTGTAAAAGGAGATGCTCAATATGTTTTAATCAAGCATGAAGAAGAAAGGCTTATACTTGCCAAAGAACGGCTGAATTATATTTTTAAACAGGATACTCCGCCAATTATTGAAGAGTTTTCTGGAAAAAGCATGGTTGGCAAGAAGTATCTTCCCCTATTCCCTTATGGAGGATCAGAAGTCATAGAGAAAGGCTGCAGAGTAGTGGAAGCAGATTTTGTTGGATTAAACGATGGCACAGGCATAGTCCATTTAGCTCCAGCTTTTGGAACAGATGATATGGCTGTAGGAATCGAACAGGATCTTCCGGTGCTAATCACAGTGGATTTGAGTGGAAAATTCATAGATCAGGTAAATGAATATCGGGGGATATATATTAAAGATGCTGACAAATTGATCATACGAGATCTAAAAAATCGCAAGCTCCTTTTTCGATCAGAAACTATTATCCACACTTACCCTTTTTGCTGGAGATGCAAATCTGCTCTGGTGTATCTAGCAAAAGATTCCTGGTTTATTAAAACCAGAAGCGTTCAAGAAAATTTGCTTCAATATAATGAATCAGTCCAATGGTATCCGGCTCATATTAAAAAGGGGCGTTTTGGAGAGTGGCTAAAGGATCTAAAGGACTGGGCCATTAGTCGTGAACGCTATTGGGGAACTCCACTCAATATCTGGGAATGTGAAAACTGTCATTACCAGCAAGCTGTGGGAAGCATTAAAGAGCTTGAACAGTTATCCCAAAAGGATCTATCAAAGCTGGAACTCCATCGTCCTTATATTGATGAAGTTACATTTAAATGTACTTTTTGTGGCGCTATTATGAGACGAGTAAAAGAAGTTCTTGATTGCTGGCTGGACTCAGGATCCATGCCTTTTGCTCAATATCATTACCCTTTTGAGAATCCCGATTTTATTTCGAAAGCATTTCCAGCTGATTTTATTTCCGAGGGTATTGATCAGACTCGAGGCTGGTTTTATACCTTGTTGGTTATGAACGGAATATTGTTTCAGCAAGCTCCTTATCGATCAGTCTTAACCTTTGAGCTGGTTCTGGACGAAAAAGGGGAAAAAATGTCCAAATCCAGAGGAAATGTCGTAGATGTTAATGAAATGATTGATAAGTTTGGAGTAGATGCTATCCGCTGGTCTATGTTCTTTTCTTCCACTCCATATGTGCCAAGAAGATTTAGTCAGGCTCTTGTATCTGATGGATTAAAGAACTTTATTCTACCTTTGTTGAATGTAGCTTCATTTTTTGTTACCTATGCCAATATAGATCACTGGAAACCTTCTTCTCTTCCTTCCGAATGCCCGAAAGTATTTCATCTTATGGACCAATGGATTGTTTCACGCCTTGAAAGGCTTGTTCAGCAAATTGGCCGAAAGATGGATGAAGTGGATATAACCGATGCAGCTAAAAATCTGGCTATTTTTTTAGAAGATTTAACAAATTGGTATATTCGAAGATCTCGTCGGCGCTTCTGGAAAAGTGAAAATGACCAGGACAAGAATCAAGCTTATGAAACTTTATACTATGTTTTGTGCAAAATTACTCATTTAATTGCTCCATTTGTGCCTTTTGTCTCTGAGTATCTTTTTCAAAAGCTTAACAGTTGTTTTTCATCAAAAGAAACAAAAAGCATTCATTGGATGAATTATCCAAAAGCGGATATGAAGCACTACTCACCTTCATTGGACCAAAAAATGGAACAAATCAGAGAATGGATCAGCGCTGGGCTTCGAGCGAGAAAAAAAGCAGGGATTAAAGTGCGCTTCCCTCTTATAAGCATTACCATTATTAGCGATGAAGTGTTTGATATCTCCAAAGATATGCAGGACATTATTAAAGAAGAGCTAAATGTAAAAAAAGTTCTATTTGATAATGACCTTTCCCGGTATGCTCAAATGAGCATAAAACCCAATTTGCCTGTTTTGGGAAAAAAGTATGGAAAGCAAATGCCTTTGATACAAAAAGCTATTAAAGAATTACGTGATCCCCTCAGCTTTGCAAAAGAGATTGATCAAGGATATCCAGTCAAGCTTTCTTTGCATGAAACTGAAAGCATTGAGCTTGGCAAGGAGGATCTCCTCTTTGATATTGTATCGCATAGTGAGCAATGGAGAGTAGAGAGTTGTCAGAGGAGCAACATTGCTCTGGATGTCAATTTGACCCATGACTTGGTTTTGGAAGGTTTTGCCAGAGAATTCATTCATTTGGTTCAAAATGAAAGAAAAAGTCTTGGACTTGAAGTAACAGACCTTATTGAAATAGCATATGATACCCTATCAGGTGATATTGTTGAGATGTTCGATCGGCATCAAGAATATATACAATCAGAGACTCTGAGCAAAAAAATCCACCAGGAGGAACAAATCATGGAAGCTACTTCCATTCATTTGGAAGCTCAAAATGGCATTACTGCATCGATAGAATTTTCAATTAGGCGGTTATAGTTCGTTTTTTCGCTTAAGAATAAAGGGGTGGTCATCAGTGATGACAGTACCTGATTGAAGCAGCATGCTGCGAATATCTTTGCCCAAAGAGAAAACCTGTTGATGAGTAATTCCATCATAAAAACGCTGCTTTCCTGACAATCTTTGCTGAATGCGCTGGTCAATATCATTTGAAGAATAATTCATGGGGTCGTCTTTGAATGAGGCATAAACAAATCCCCAAACAGTATCAAACGAAGGAACATAAGCTCCAAAGGATCGAACTATTGGAAAAACCTCTTTCATAGTGCGAACTATCGAGGCATGCATTTCGTAGTTGCTGATTCGCAACAGGGATCCCTGAACAACAACAAAACCATCATCAGTAAGCTTTTCTTTACATAAGGAAAAAAATTCTTTTGAATATAGCATCTGTGAGGGACCACCATTAACTGGTTCTGTAAGGTCAGTATAAATGCCGTCAAAAGAGCTATCACTCTGCTCTTGCAGAAGTTTTCTTGCATCCATATGAATCAAGGTAACTCGGGGATCAAAAAAAGAACCCTGGTGCCATTCAGGCAGCTCTTCCATATACATTTGGATGGCTTCCTGATCAATGTCGCACTTTATTACGCTTTCAACAGTTTTGCATCGTAGAATTTCTCTGAGGGTGGCTCCTTCGCCTCCTCCGCAAAGAAAAATTTTGCGAGGGGCTTGATTAGAGCATATTAGGGAGGGTAAAGCCAGTGTTTCGTGATAAATGTATTCATCTAATAAAGAAGACTGAACGTCGCCATCTATGATTAGCATTTTTCCATAAACATCGGTCTGCAAAAGCTGAATTTCTTGGTAAGCAGTTTGAAAAGAACGGATAATTTTGGAAAACCCGTGAGAATGAATTTCGGTTGAAGAGAAGCGATCGTTGAACCAGAGCCAACCGGACATTATTTATTGGTTCTTTCGTGGGTGTAGCTTCCATTATGTTGAGGTAATCCCCGTACAATTTCAGTTACATGGATGCCATCAGATTCGAAAGCTTTGGCAATATATTCGAAAGCCTTTACTGGATCTGCTGTTTCGCCGCAAGTGTAAATATCTAATGCAGCATAACCATTTTCGGGCCAGGTGTGAACAGACAAATGCGATTCAGCTATGACAACGACTCCACTCACCCCCTGCGGATAGAAGTGGTGAAAAGCGAGTTCTTTAATCTCTGTTTTTGCTTCTATCGCAGCTTGAGATAATATTTCTCTCACTCCAGCTAAATCATTTAATTTTGATGCGTTACACTTTGAAAGCTCAACAATAAAATGCCTTCCTAAGGTGTGCATTCCACCAACCCCCCTTCCCAAATATAAGGTCTAGTATAAAAAACAAGAGATAAGTATACGGAAAAAAAAATATTATCAACTATTTTTTTTATTTACTTTGATGCGTATTTTTTGAGGGAAACGATGAACGATAATCTCTTTTGGGATAGAAAGAAGGTTGAAGCTAAGCAAATGCTCTCCAGGAGCTAACTGTGAAACGTCCACCCAGGCTTCCAGGCTTGTGATCGAATTTAGTATGGAACGGGGACCATACAGACGAATCTGAATACTTTCGTCCAACCAGATAAGTTCCAATGAATCAGGCAAGTTTCGAAAAGTAACTTTGTTAAGCGTAAAAACTTTTTCTGTTTCATCCTCGATGGTAATTCGGATTTCAAATGATTGATCGGGATTTTCAAGCGAGGTTTCAGGTGGGATCACAATTTTAAAAGGGAGAATGGCTGTGTCTTTAATATTATTTATATTAATATCTTCTGTGGAAACTGAATTAATATTTTCTAAAACGGATCCATTTCCCCTAAGTGTAACCAAAGGAGGGATCAATTCCACTGATGCAATTCTTCCCATCGGAGTACCAATAAATCTGGGTATAATCGGAATGACTTTGGAAATATTTGAATTGATTACAGGGACATGAACTTTGATGATTCGCTGGTTTAGCTCAACGTTTTCGATGGGTTTTGCGTTCTGATCCAATAATACAGCTTCAATGGAACTGAAGATATCTGCATTAGCATTGCTGATATCTATGGGAACCAGCGCCTCTGAGATTAAATTGACTATACTTTCGGGACCTCTCACAATCACGTACTCAGGCACTAATTCAATGCTTCCCATAACGTTGCCTTTTGCTGGTTCTCCTTTGATTTGGGGGTGCAGCTTGAAATCCTTGCTTATGAGTTTTTCTAGCGAAACCTCTACCAGCGGGGGAGTAATATTTTCAACCTCCACTCCTTTGGAAAAGGTAATTTGTGGTTTGCGCTTAAAAGTACCTGAAGAATAGCCAGCCAGGTCTATGCTGGCGCGAATACCTTTTTCCAGTTGATCCATAGCATGGGCAGGAGCGCTGAAAAGGACTTCAACAAAAGCAGGGTCAGCGGAAAGCACATACTGATCGGATACATTGACAAACTGAACCTGAAGAGTGATGCTTTTTACTGTTCGAGCCCCAAAAACAAAATATACATAGGACCAAAGCAACAACGAAACTACCAGGGCAATGCATTTCAACGCAAGCTGGTGAGATAGCCAGGATTTTAGAGGGTTCATGATTTCTTTTTCCCTTTTTTCCTTGATTTGCACATAATGGTAAGCATTTCATTGAGCTCGCTAAGAGTCAGATTGGAAGTAATTCTACCTGATACTGCTAAAGATATTCGGCTGTCCTGCTCTGAGACTATAATAGAGATAGCATCCGTTTCTTCAGTGATTCCTATTCCGGCACGATGACGGGTTCCAAAATTTTTTGAAATGTATAAATTTTCGGTTAAAGGTAAAATCACACGCGCAGAAAGGATTTGATCATTTTTAATGACTATTGCTCCGTCATGAAGAAGGGAAGGAGGGGTAAAAATAGTTACCATTAATTCAGTGCTGATTTCGGACCCGATATGTACTCCTGATTCCAAAAAGGGACTGAGAGATGTTTCTCTTTCAATAACAATCAATCCTCCCACCCCTTTTCTTGAAATAATCTCAATGCTTCTTCCAATCTTTTCGATAGACTCATCTTTTAAATAGGCATATTCCATAAGATGAAAAGCAGTACCAAACAAAGTCTTGCGAGTGCCTATGCGGCCTAAAAAACGTCTTAATTCGGGTTGAAATAGCACAGCCAATACAACTGGTAAGGAGATGGCTACCAAAGAAAGAAGATTAGTCAAAAGCCAACTCAGAAGTGCAAAGCCAAAAGCCTGACTTAAAACTTTGACTAAATACAACACTAGGGCTATAACCACCAAGCCAATGATTAACTGCAAGGCCCGAGTGGATTTGAACCAAAGCAGTAGATAGTAAATAATGACACTGACTACAAGAACATCCAATACAATGACAAGTGAGGCAATTTCCATAATAAAAAATGTATGTTATTTTTTTAAAAATGCAAAATCTTTCAGTGCATATATTGACAGTATCTAATGCAATGCTATGTTATTTCCAAAAGGATTTGTCTGATGGAGGTTTTTGTGAAAGGGAAGGTGAAGTGGTTTAATTCCCAGATTGGATGGGGTTTTTTGTCCCCTGAAAATGGTGATCAGGATGTATTCGTGCATTATTCACAAATAGATATGGAAGGTTTTAAAAGCCTCAAAGACAACGAAGAGGTTGTCTTTGAGATTGAACAAGGTGAAAAAGGACCTATAGCAGTCAGTGTTCGAAAAGTTAAAATAACATAGTCCCTTTGTTCTTTAAGTGCTTTTTCACAAAGGAGGAAAAAATGCGCATCACAGTAAAAAGTGAAAATAATAGTGCTTTTGACGAAAAAATGCTTGATTATGCTGAAGAAAAAATTGGGAAAGTGGAAAAGTTCTATAGCGATATCCAGGATACCACACTGGTATTAAGCGACAAAAAAGGTAGAACTTCTGCTGAAGTGACTATTCGTCTCAGTGGAAGAATTATTCGTGCTGAAACCGAAGAGCCCAATTTACGAACTGCCATTGATCGACTTTCAGACAAACTGGAAGCCCAAATGAGAAAATTTAAGGAACGGATGGTGGATCGTACCCGAAAGGTCAGCAAGGATACCTCTGCCAATTCTTACACTCAGCCTGTTTCCATGCCAAAACCCCTGGATATCCTGCGCATTAAAAAATTTGAAGTTGAACCCATGAGTGACGACCAGGCGATCGAACAAATGGAACTGCTGGGACATGATTTCTATCTTTATTACCGGATGAAAAGCGATAGCGAAGGCCTGACCCTTCTTTACCGAAGGAAAAATGGCGGTTATGGTCTTTTGATACCGGAATGGAAATAATCCAGGATGAATAAAAGTTCCTTTTGTTCTTGGAATTGGAACGGCATCAAAGCTGTGGATATTCTTTTATTGTTTTTTCTTTTCCTTTCCATGATGATTGCAATTCACAAAACGGTTTTGGCCAGGCAAACCTTCATGGCTTTGAAACCTGTTGTCATTGAATTGGTTGTCCCCAATTTAGACCCTCTGGTAGCTTCACAGATTAATGTATCCGATAAGATACTGGATCAACAAGGACAAGCGCGTTTTGAAATAATTCAAAAAACCGAACGGGCTTCAGAGCACCCTGGAATAGACCAGAAGGGCAATATTCTGGTGTCACCCCACCCTCAGCTCCTTAGCTTGTTTTTGACCCTTCGATCCCTTGAGCCAATGCAATTTGAAAATGGCATCAAGTATAACTGGCAGGTTATAAAAATAGGTGGGCTCCTGATTTGGGAAACCCGTTACTGTCGTTTTGTAGGTTTAATCCGAAAGATTGATTAGTCGGATAAAAAGTTTTTTTTGTTTTTGCATTTTATTATTTTTTTGTATAATAAACTTAGCCATGCTTTGAAAGAGGTGAAACTGTATGAAAAGGTTTTCAGTTTTACTTGTGGTTGTTATTTTTTTAATACCACTTGTAGTATATGGTTTGAGCGGAAATTTTGATCGAGATTTTTTTGATAAAGGACAAGAATTAAACCAAGTGCCTACTTCTCATCAGAGCCATTCTCAAGTTAATCTCTTGCAAGAAGATGGAACTGAAACAGAAGCCTGGAATCCTGAAAGGCCTTTTCTTTTTCCAGAGCCTGATGGTGTCAAAGGTGTCCTTAAAGATATCAATTTTGCAGAAATGACCCTTCAGCTCGAAAAAGCTGAATTTTATAATCCTATCACTGAATCAGTTGAAATTGCTGATTTTACCATCAAAATTAATGCAGACACTTCTTTTGTTCATGATATGCAGGTGATGACTGACCTTAACCATTTGACCATCGGACAAAGAGTTATTTGCCAGGGCATAACGAATTATGCCACCAAAACCATGACTCTTGCCACCCATATTTTTTCCGGCAATATGCATACCTCGGAAGCATTGGAATATGTTCCTATTGATGGACATATAGTTTCTATCGAAGACAATGTGATTACATTTATCGGACTTGCTTCTCCTAATTTTGATCTGGGAGAAACTTTCCAGGTGAGAGTATCATCTGAAACCCGATGCTTAAAAAAGAAGATTTCAGACAGTGAAGCTACTTTACTGCCTCAAGGTGTAATTCCAGATTTTGTTACATCTGGCACTAATGTGCACGGAATAGTGACATTTCGATTTGGGGATAATATTGGTTCTGCTTTGGATTTGGTTTTCTTTGATAATGAGTAGCGCATACTACAGCTTTCAGGAGGGATAAATGAAACGACTATCTCTTAGGTTTTTCTTGATATTATTTACACTACTTTTTGCGAGTATTTCCCTGTTGCAGTTTTATTCTCCTCCAGCTGCTCAAGCTGTTGTTTCCAGTGGCTTCTGGACCAACCGTACTCCCAGGACTGGCCGAGGTTTTCTGAACGATTTTGAGTATCAGCGATTTGGAGCGGGTAACTCTTCAAATGGAGCCCATATCCCTTTTGCTGAACTTATTGAGTTCAAACCTCCTTCGCAGGGTGGAGGCCAGGTAATCCACTGGTTTTTTGCTTTCCCCAACCACGGGGATTGGTCCTATAACAGCAATATCAATTTCCCCACTATCATGCATACTTCTGATCAGGGGCAAACATGGAATCGCATTACGCCTACCGATCTCAAAGGATGCCAAATCAATTTCAAGGTAGTTCCCGAAACCTGGTATACCAACAATGATCCAACCCAAAGCCGTTGGAATGGCAAACTTTTCCTTTATGCCGACAGAGCTACCAATCCTTTTAGCCTTTCGTGGTACACAGGATACCGACCTGCTTTATACCGTTATGATGGCAACGGATTGAACAATCAATGGACCAATCTTATCAGCGAAAACCTGGGTGCTCCCAACACTAGTTTTAATAGCCAGTACATCATTGGAAGTGCTTTTTATCACAGGTATTTTAGCTATGGAATGGGTTTTAAATCCCAACTCGAATATTTTGGTGGGAAGTTATATTTAGTTTCTTTCCGAATCAGCCTGAATTCATTTCCTACAAGGGCACGTTTGGCAGTCCATTGCTTCGATGGATCCACCAACGACCTGCTTACCTCAGGAAGTGCTCTTTTATGGACCCGCAAATGGGAATCATCTGAGGATTATGAGTTTTATCCTTATTATCCTCCTTCAGTAGTTTTCTATTTTAAAAAAGTTGATAATTATTTATTTATGGCCACCCGTGGCTTTGATGTGAACTCTGGTTGGAACACACAACCCGAAAGTTCTCCTGGTGTTTTCTGGCAATCTGATACTAATGGAGAAGATTTTCAAAATCATCTCCCCCTTCCTCCTATAGGCAGGATTGTATCCAATATTATTCCGTACAATTCCCAATGGCGATATAGCTTCCAATTTGACCTCAACATTGGAGGTACGGTTTATCGTGCTTATACCACTACTTCGACTCAGTTGATAGGATCCAATGGAGGAGATTACGGTTGGACACTACGCTATAACTGGCGATATACCTGGTGGAGCATGCTAGCTCCATGGAATTATTATTATGGCGATTACTTATGGGCTCAATATTATCTCAACCGCAATGCCAGTTTTGTTTATTCCAGCATTGACCATGTCAATCGCAGAGTGTACCTAACCAATATTGATGCTCGTGGAATAGCATCGCCAGTACCGATCCCCATTCCAATGTCATTAGAAGAATACAAAGGTTATGCTTACGCTGGCTTTGGTCATAACTCCAGCTCAGTAGCCAATGGTCCTTACGGTACAGGCAAATTACGTCGCACCAATCGGTTTACGGATAGCTCCAACAACCACAATACTTTTGTCAGTTCCGGGGGCGTTCCTAATAACGATGGCTTCAATAACTGGGCTGATTGCGGGGATATAGTAGATTTAAATTACCCAGTTCGTAATTTAAGGCAAAGAAACTCTGCTATTGTTACTTTAAGCAAAACCCTGAAGCCAAAAACAGGTGGAGGTTTTGAAGACGACCTTCTCTATATCGGGCCCTCCAGCTGGTCCAGCCCATGGAGTCAGGGCTGGTGTGCGATGTTTTCAACTGAGGGCCTGGATCAGGCAGATGATGATGCCGTACCTGTTGTATATACTCTTGTTGATGATGAATGGTGGTACGACGAAGATATGGGCGGACGCCATTTTATGGGCACAGGCACTACCTGGAATATTTATAATATATTCAGTATTATGAATTCTTCTATCGGTCAACTGGTCTTTTTTACTTATCCAGCCAGCAGTAGGCCTGGAGAGCCATACTGGGGGCAACGCAACTTCCAGATTCTCAATGCAGCTCCTTCGCTTTCCATTGATCATGCTCCTAAGCCATTTATTATTGAACGTGGACAATCTGCCGATCTTACATTCACTTTAATTCCCAAAGGTGGGTTTGGTATGGCAGGATTCCGAATGCAGCTTATTATTGATTCTGCTAACATTTATCTTCCTACCAGAGATCCTTTGGGCAATCCCTATACCGAAAACCAAAAGTTTTCAACTCGCCTATCTCAACCAGGCCCCCTCCTCTTTTTCCCCAGTATTCCATGGGAGGTTACTCCCACGCTGCGTACTACTCTTTCTCAACAACTTGGCAATGTCAATGCCTGCCTTTATGTAACTGATGTATTAACTAATATGGTGGTTCCGTATTGTTTTACTATAGTGGTTCGCCCTCCACAACCTGGATTTACTGCGTCCGTTATTCCACCGGTACAAAAATTCCATGCTGGTGACACAGTTTGTTTTGATGTCAATATTGAAACCCGTTTTGATTTTGAAGATAACGTAATTGTTGGCATTTTCTGGTCAACCCCTCCGCCAATTAATGATACTGACTTTGAATGGAAAGACAGTACTTATATTGTAAATGAACTAGACACCACTATGGTAGAAGTGATGACTCGCAAAAATATGGGTACCCAGTACCAATTCTGTCTCCATACCGAAAAAACAGTTACTCCCGGCAACTGGGAATTCCAATTGATGTTCTTTTCTACTGTGAAAACCCAGATGGTTAAGGTTCGTATACAAATCCTACCTCCTCAACCCACTTTTACCATTGATACCATGCCTATCGTTGGAAAAACAGTACCTGGTGGTCAAGTTCATTATCAGATAATTATTGAAAGCATAGATAATTATGTAGGACCAGTTAACCTACATTTGGAAAACTTACCTCCAACTGTTGAAGTAGTTAAGCTCGAACCTGTAACTGTTAACCTTACTTTGGCTCAGCCAGTTGCCTATTCTGAGCTAGTATTACAGACCTTCTCAGCAGTTTTTGCCCCCGAACGACCAACCAATTTTTATTCCAAAGTGATTAGTAGCTCAGTGATTAATCTATCTTGGACTCCTTCTCGCCCTGGCACTTATGAGATAGCAGGATATGAAATATATCGCGGACCCAACTTATTCATTGATAAAGCTACTAAAATTGCTGATGTAGGGCCTAATGTAGTCAATTATGACGACAATCAAGGCGTTGAGCGTGGAGTTAGCTATTATTATTTTATCCGTGCTTATGATAATCAAATTCCTCCCAACTATTCGGATTTTGTAGCTTCCAATGAAGCCAAGCCGCTAAAATCACCTGATGATATCACCTTGGCTGCAGTTGCCAACACTGGCACTCTTCCGGGCTATTATCGTTTTATTGTGATAGGCACAGGCACAGGCATTGACGATTTTGGACAGCCTTATATTTTCTCAGTACCTGCTAATACTGATTTATTGGTTTACAAGCAATTGGATCAAATGAAAACACCTGCTTTTGACTTCTGGGGTTTATTGCTGCTGATGGTAGGACTCCTTGGCTTTGTCTTTGTAAAAACTAAAAAGAAAGAGCAGTTGGACAGCTACTGATAAGCGCAGGGCATATTGTTGATTCCATATAAAAATCGAACTAAGAACGGGTGGGTCGGATTTTTCCGAGCCCATCCGTTTTATTCTTTTCTAGTTCTTTTTTTGTTCTATATGCTCGTACTTCAAATCATTACCCATATCTCCTGGGTAATGCTTCCTTTTACCTGGTCTACTACTAAAATTACTACCTTGCTTTTACAATGGATTGGATTACCCGTTTATATGGATAATTTTATGGTCATGTCAGCTCGAGGCATAAATATGGAAATCATATACGAATGTACGGGTATTTATGGCATGATTGTTTATGTATCAGCAGTCATGGCTACCCGGGTGAATGTTTTAAGTCGCCTAATTGGGATTTGGGTTGGACTTCCTGTATTGTGGATCATGAATCTGGTACGATTGATTACTATTTATTGGATTACTTTTGAACACCCTCCTTTGTTTAATTTTATTCATACTTATTTTTGGCAGTTATTCTTAATCATTGTAGTGATTTTGCTTTATTATGGTTGGTATTATTATGTTGCGCACCAAAAAAACTAATAAACCTAAAAAGTTGAGCAAAACTCGTCTTATTTTTATGTTTCTGACTATTTTTATTGTTAGTTTGAGTATCATCTTTGCTCTGTGGTATCCCTTAGCCCCTTATTATGGTTTTGCTCGATATTGGGTCAGTGCGAAGTTATTAAACTTGGTAGGATTTTATCCTCATTCGATAACCTTTCAAAGCCACTCCACTCAGGGTGATTTTTTTTCTTTTTTACCTTTTTTTGCTTTAATGGTTAGCACTTATAAGCGATCGGTTACCCGAGAATGGAAATATATCTTAACAGTGCTTTCAATAATAGTAATGGTGGAAACGCTGGGAACTTTTTTTGAATTGTGGCATGGCTATCAAAAACTATATTTCTCTTATATTTTTTCGATTTTCTTTTTAGCTACCGCAAGAGTGGCGATTCCTTTTTTTGCATGGTGGATTTCCCTTGAAAAGAATCAAATCCGTCTTTTTTAACATTTAATAAACCTGATAACTAAAAACACTTCAACTGGCTCTTTGAACCAAAATTATCTGGTCTGGTATTAATGGTATGAATGCTTTTGCTTGTTGAACAGAAAGGTGGGAAGCCATGAAAAAAATGTGGGCAATCATACTGGCAGTATCTTTAGGATGGAGCTTTACTTTTGAGAATAACTCCATTTCAAGTGCCATAGCAAGCTATCAAGTTAAAAATGTAGTCTTTATCGCTGTTCGGTGGGTAGCTGTGGGGAAAAACAGGGATGGTACTTCCCTGCCTTCAGGTCGGTTGTTTCCTTGGCAACGTGGGAGTGAAGAAGTATGGGGTAGCAGCCAATATCCTATGCCCCGGTTAGGAGCTCCCAAGCCTGCTAATAGCTCAAGCTCTTCAAAACCTATTTTTTATACTGAAGCTTACTTAGATGTGAATCCTGCAGGAGGACAATCTCAGTTGTCAAATCACTGGTATATGGTTATAGATAATGCTGGACAAATATGGATTGACCAGGATGGCAGGTTTCAGGATTCTCGAGAGTCTGGAAATCCTTCAAACCGATGCGATCAAAATACTCGTAAAGTTGACCCAACGGGATTTAATAATACAAAAGGTCCCTATATGCTTGGAGACTATGTTCATTTTGACCATGACAAAAAGTATCCTTTTTCTCCTCGCGGCACCATTGGGTCTTTTCCAAGTTATCCCGGAGATTATTCCGGGAGAGTTTTCAAGTTGGGCGAAGTTGTTTTAGGTTCTGATCAAACCAAAGTCTTGTTGATGTCTGAAGTCCTTTTTGCAGGATGCGAACAACTTTTTTATAACCTTTCCGTTGAAACTGACCTCTGGTTTGGATTGCAACCATCGGTTACTGCAGTCAGATTGCATTCTCCCTTTGGCGATGTCCAACCCAACGCCCAATCTGTCCAGCGAAGCACAGCTCTTGACCCAACTGGAACACGTTTTTTTGCTCCTGCAACTACTTTTCAGAATCTCCGTATCAAATACAGATCATATCTGGGAGTACAAATATGGAAAGATGATGGCGTCAATGCAAACATTGCAGGCTCAGGAAGTACTCGGGCCAATAATCTTTCGGATGACTATATTTCGGGTAGATCAGGAGAAGAGTTCTTAGGCATGGAAAATCGGGAAAATGATACTGATGCTCTCTTGCCCCTATTGCCTATACCTCCTCTTGTCCGATTCTATTCAGCCACTTCTACTGATCGTCTGGGCTGCGGATCAGCTATTTATGATGATTTAGATGATAATGCCATAGTTTCACAGGGAGATCGTAGAATTAATCATGTCCGGGTAAGCATTGGAGGGGTAGTTACGGACTATCCTCCAGGAACGGTCGTATCAGAAGGAGATGCTGACGTAGGACTCCCTTTGTTTTCATTGAGCAAGGAAAAATTTCATGATATAAACAATGATGGTAATTTTGACCATCAGGATTTTATTTATTGGGATGCTGATGAAGATGGCAGGGTAAGTAACGGCGATATTCGCTTAAGCGAGATATCCTACCGGGGAAAAACTTATTCCTGTGGAAGCCAGATTATTATTGGCGACCTATGGACTCATGAAAATCCGGTTCAAGGTTTGAGCATGGGTCGAAATGGAGACTTTCGCTGCATAGATATTGAAGTTTTGCCAGGGCATTTTACCCTGGAAGCCATGATCAATCCTCCATTAAAAGTTGAGCAAACATCCACTATTGATGTCCGAATTAATCCTCCTTTGCAACAGGGAGAAAAAGCTTATGTCGTACTTAAAACACCCTCTGGAAATGATTTTATCAGGGAAATACGCCAAAATGTAGCTTCCTATGCTTTTACTTATACTCCTTACGAAGGAACCTGTTCTCCATTGGGAAAACACGAACCTTTAATATTGGAAGTTTATCGCGATCTGGATAAAAATACAGTGGGTAATCAACCGCCTGATGGTCAATATGGTCATTGGAAGGTCGATACCAATCAAACCCTGACGGATTATAAAGACAGATATGACTGCAAAATGGTAGATTTGCTCAAAGTAGAACCGGAAGGGATCAACGGAAGACTAAACGTAACCTGTCTGAGCAATATTGGCATCCGCTATCCCAATCTGATTATCAAGCTCCTCAATGCAGACAATCCAAATGATGTTAATGATCCTGCTAATATGGCAATTTCATCGACTTCTGGCAGAAATATCGTTGCTAATTACAACGCTACTGGAGCTGGAATTGAATACTTTTTTACTGCAAAAGATGCAGTCAATAATCGCTATATTGTCCAGGTCAATCGCGATGGAAGCTATTTAATCTGGCAGTGGAATGACAATCCTTCTCCGACCCCTGGTAAAGGCATGGTTGGTGTTTTGGACCTGGAAGATGAAGTTGTAGGACCTTTTTCTTCAGTTAATGGCGTGCCATTGTATAATGGTCGTTTTCAAGACGTTGATTGTTCGGGAGAAGAGAGAGAGTGCTCAGTTTGTACTACGGGAAGTTTACCTCCTTTGGGAAGAATAACCGAAGGAGATACTTTTGGTATATTTGATGGCACTTTTGGATGGATTGCCAGTGACGGAGTTTGGGTTTTTGTCACAGCACACGGGCATGGTTTGATAGGAAATGATGGAGGAGAAATACCTTTGGCCATCATTCCTCGAGACCAGGGATCCGATTTGACGGTCAGGGTATTTACCAGTAATGCTGTATATGACTACAATTCTGCCATTACTCATCCCCCATATTTCATAACCAGTACAGGTCCAGGCATTAACTACTGCGGCTTAATCCCTGTGGGGTGGAAATCTTCAGATCCTCCTCCTTCACCTCCTCCACCAGACGATCCTCCTCCTTCGCCTCCACGACCAGGATCTGGAAATGTTGCTTTTGTTGAGTTGGTGGTGGTTGATCATGCCTTAAGGTTCTCCAAAGTAGGATATGATCAAACCATACGACCTGACTATGATCCTGTGCTAAAACATCTTATTCGGGATTTTCGCCCCTACCCAGGAGGACAGACTCATACTGGAAGAGCAAGCAATATTCATCGGGAAGGCAGAAACGGATACCCTGCCCGTTGGGAAAATATGTTTGTTAAAATGGGAACTGAATTTTTACCCATGACGGATTATGGAATATTCTTTGTGCTAAGGGATAGCCGAGATGGAGGAATCGTTCATTTTGAAGCCCAGGAAGCTTCCAAACGAATTGCTCGGATTGATATCAAGGGTCCGTTTAAAATCCCACTTTTTCCTTTGGGAAACAGTAATTTTGGAGGTTTGAGCAACATTCCCATTCAATATGATTATACTGGACAGATTACCATTGATTCAAGCAATTATAAAGAGTATGAATTAACTGGAGCTGATTGGACCAATATCGTCAATCCAGGCAAAAGAGAAGCAGTGAGATATTCCGGATCCTCCAACAGCTATCTATCCTATACCCGAAGACTTAATTATCAGGGAATACCTAAAGTTATTGTTATTGACGAGTTGATCCCAATAAGCTATGGGAAGATTTCAATTGAAGTGACCACAGCTGATGGAAAAAAATCTGTACTGGTGGATTGTTGCGATGTACCTATAGAGGGCATTCCAGTGCAGGGGCTTGAATTTTCACGGTTGACCGGTGGCATTGAATATGGAAGCGATAGTGAATTTTCAGTTACTGTAAAAGAATACACTTCCATCCAATCAACCCGTTTTGCCAATGATGCCTTGGTTTTTATCTGGCAAGATCGAGGAATAAAGTCTCCTTATGGGGAGCACCTGGTAGGATCAGGAGACGGTTGGATTACTGGTGCGCCCGAATCATCCATTGGTACTGGATCTTCTGCTGCTTATTCACGAAGAGATGATTTAAATGGAGATGGAAAGATTTCTTTTAATGATTGGGAAACCGAAATTATCGGCTCTTATGATCTTGCTACTAATACCTGGTCGGGTGGAATGATAGATGCTCGTACTTTCCAGGTAAATAATGGTCTATACACTTTCCGACTGAGTGAAACTAATCGCAGCATTCTCGATACCGTGGGGATGGATTTTAACGATAATAAAATCATTGATGACAGCGAGATACTTCCTGTTATACTTACTGCTTATAAATATGGTGACGACAATAATGACCGAGCATTCACGCCTCTTTTTCAAAGCCCGGTGGATCAAAAACTATTTTCTCATGAAACATATTTATCAGGACAAACGATTATACCTATTGGTTTTAGCAGTGGTCCGAAGAAAGACTTGATTGTTACTGTTGAGCCCCAGAAATTGATAGCAGGAGTTAGTCCTGAGCAGGTTTTCCGTAATGATCCCCTGACTATTATAGTCAAACGCGAGGATGGTACTCCAGTTGATTTAACACAGAATGGCGCTTTAAGCATACGAGACACTGCTGCTTTATTCTTTGACGATGTGCCTGGCACACTTCCTGATTATTATTGGGTGAGAACTGATTTGCATAATGTTTCAGATGATGTAGCTTCAAATGAGAAGCTTTTTAGTG
>CAZMFK010000005.1:0-2269 GCA_964565545.1 uncultured Caldisericota bacterium
CCGATGCTCTATCCAATTGAGCTATAGGCGCGACTAACGATAATAATTCTACACAAATTTATGGATTTGCAAAATAGCTTAAAATGCCTTCGCTGATTCCGTGTGCGATTTTACTTAAAAACTTTGTGTCCTTTAGCTTTTGCATATCTTCAACGTTAGAAAGGAAAGCACATTCAATCATAACAGAATGGGAAACTTGAATTGATTGAAGAGTATATAGAGAACTTTCCAGGATATGGTTAGGTTTTAATCCTGTAGCTTCGACTACTGAGTCAAAAATGGACTGAGCCAGGGGAAGCGACTGAGCATGGTGGTAATATACAAACAAGCCTTTTGGAAAGGTATATTCGGATGCATTTTGGTGAATGGATACAAAAATATCAGGCTTGAGATCATTGGTGTATGCAATCCGTTGGTCCAATCGAAGGTTTTCTTTGAAATACTCTTTTTCGCGAGTCAGATGTACTTTAGCACCTTTCTTTATCAGCAGTGCTTTTGTCATTAATGCGATATCTAGATTAATCGAGCTCTCAGTAATTTGGCCTATCATTACTCCGGGATCATAAATGGATAGGGTCTTTTCATCGAAAGAGCCATGCCCGGGATCAATGACAATAATTTTTCCAAAAAGGGGACGCTCGGGATTTTTTTTAAAGTAAAAATAATGCGTCTGGTAGTCTAGTGCTGAGTCATAGGATAGATAGGGATGAGTGTCCAGGAATGTTTGCAAAAGCAGATGTTTTGTCTGGTAATCTTTATTTAGCTTGATTTGAAATTCTTCCGGAGCTTGATTAACAAACTTAAATTTATCAAAATCAACTGAATGAAAAGAAAAATAAGCCACCTGATTGAAGCATTGGACCTGGTATGGCAAGATTGCATCTGAGCTAAAGGTTAGCACATAATAATCTTCATTCGCATGGTAGGTTGATTCTCCCTGGAGAGATATCATAGGGAAATTTTCAAAACGCGGAAAAGAAAATAAAAAAATGCTAGCGAGAGTCAGAGCAATGAATCCTTTGGTCAAGCCTCGCGGGATAATCAATGCTGATCGAAATAGGCTTTTATACCGTTAAACAGGCCTTCAGCAATTAGGGATAAAAAGGTATCGCTTTGTAGCATTTTTTCTTCTTCCGGATTTGATAAAAAGGCACATTCAATGAGTATAGCAGGCATGGTAGTGATGTTTTTTGTGACAGCAAAGCCACGCTGTTTGACGCCTCGGTTGACAAGTCCTGTACTGGCAATAAGAGATTTTAATACCCAGTCAGCTACCGTTGCGTCCTCATCGCGAAAATAATAGACTTCACTGCCTTTTGCTTCAGTGTTGAGGGAAGCATTGTTATGAACACTTAAAAAGAAATCAGCTCCAGAAGTATTGGCCATATCAATACGTTCTTGTAGTTTGAGTGAATTTTTGTTTTGTTCCTGATCACGAGTTAGTACAACTTTTGCACCCGCAGCCTCCAAAAGCTCTTTGAGTTTAAGTGAAATTTTAAGATTAACCACACTTTCAAGTAAGCCAGTGGGACCGATAGCGCCAACATCATAGTACCCATCCTCAGAAAAAGCTCCGTGTCCAGGATCGATAATGATGGTTTTTCCCTGAATACCTTTGCTGCCTTGAGGTTTAAGGGTAAAAACAAATTGATGACCTTCTTCGAGCATGGCAGTCTCAAAGGAAGCATACTGGTTGAGATTAAACATAATTTCTATTCGCGAAGCTTGCTCTATCGTGCGTTGCTGTGAGCTAATTTTTTCCAAATCGGGATTTTCAGGGATGCTCAAAGCACTTGAAAGCAACGAATGATGAAAATTTAAACGAACCGTTTTATTTTCCGTCTGAGGGATGCAACGAGCAGGCATAGCAAAATTAAATACATAAACCAGGGATTGACCTTCTTTGGAATGGGAAATCTGAGTTAGGGTATTGTCAAGGTAGTACGTATTTCCTTGAGAAGAAAGGGAAGTGGAAAATATCCTGGAAAAATCAGTTAAAGCCAGATGTAAAACTTGATCGAAGGTGCTTATAGGATATTCAAGCTCAATTCTACCCTGCTGTTCAATGCTGTTAAAAAATACATACTTAGTATCAGGCTTAAAACGGTATTCTTTCCGATTCATTAGCATTACAGCTTCTTTTTTTGATTCATCCCACGATAGAACGCTATTTATCATATTGGAAAAAAGATACAGAGGAATATAAAGTTGTTGTTGATGAGTGCGAATCATCAAATGATTGTCAAGTTCCATACCATTGATATATAAG
>CAZMFK010000005.1:2279-10622 GCA_964565545.1 uncultured Caldisericota bacterium
AGCGGGGACCTTCATAACTGGCATAATCTGAAAAGTTAAAAATCAATGATTTCTCTTCGGTACGAGACAAAAAACGTAAATCTTTATCCATCTCAATGACCAGACGCACAATGTTGGGATTGACAGAAAACTGCGTAGCTCGCATGCTAATTATGCCATTATCCTTGATTTCCTGGCGATATTCTTCTTGAAACAAAGTCATATTCGATAAATCAAATACATAACGATCAGGATTGCTAAGCACAATGGTATCAAATTTATAGGGACCATCTTCATTAAAATTTAATGTAATGGTAGTGGATTGAGCGCTCTTTGACCAGGTAATTCCTGAAATCTTTTTTTGGTCTTCAGGAGCGGAATGGGATTGCTTGGGTATAAGCTCTGCATTCATCCATCCAACCACAATCTGATTATTTTTTAGTTGGACCCAGTGATCGTTTTGAATCGTTATAGCGATGCCAACAATGCTCATCAAGCCAGATTTTTGATTAATAGCGCTGGTTTTGGGAAAGTCAGTCCCTGGCCCACGGTAAATAGGATTTTCGGTGTTTGGTGGAACGACAAAGGTAGAACCCAATAATCGTGAATCCAACTCTATGGGATTTTTGCTGATAGTAAGCAAAGAGCCAATAATCCAACCTTTGGAGCTGGGCAAGGAAACATAAAACCAGGATTCTCCTGCAGCAGTATAAGCAGAAGCTTCGATTTGGATAGGAGTATTGGAAGGAGCTTCGCCAATTTTTTCAAAATCTGTCCCAGGACCTTTGCGGATATTGGAATGTTCTTTTGTTTCATTTTGTGGATCCGTGGAACGCACAGTCACCACCCAGGAGGCGACCCAGCCAGTCATTGATGGATTAATGCGAATTTCGTACCAGGGTTTTCCGTTAATGTCATTTCCCTGGTGCAGGATGGGAAATTCGGATCGTGATTGCACAGTATAGACAATCTTAGCTTGAATGGAGGGTCCCTCGCGGACATTGACCACTGGCTCAATAATTGCTACCCTGTTGCTCACTGCTGACTTTTCTTCGGAATATTTTTTTACTTCGACCACCCAGGAAGCCACCCATCCCTCTACATTATTGGGTAGGCGGATCATGTACCAGATTTGGTTACGAGAATCATTGGCTTCATAAATACCACGAATTTCCATATAGCTGGTAATGGTAGTGACCATTTCAAACTCCAGGCCTGGACCTTTACGGATATTGACGTTTTCTCCTATGATAATGAGCTTGTCTGAGGCAGATTTCTTTTCTTCCTGAACTGCAGCTTTAATCGTAACTACCCAGGAGGCAACCCAGGCCTCTGTTCCATCATTCATTGGGATTTTATACCAGGTTCGATTTTCATTGTCTTTAATTTCAGCCAAAACCTGCTTTTCAATGGTAGATTGAACCAGAGTTTTGATTTTGGAACTAAGAGAAGGCTCAAGCCTAATCCTGACACCAGCTTCAATAATCACAGTTTTATTGCTTACCGGTGTTTCTTTTTCCATGGTTTTGATTGAATCAATAACCCACGAAGCAATAAAGCCTTCCTTGTTTTCGTCCACTTTGATTTTATACCAGAGTTTGTCATCACTATCGCTAACTTCCTGCAATATCAAAAATTCACTTTCTTCATTAACCACATGGATCACATCAGATTGAAGTGATGGTGCCATACGAATATTTGCCACCGGAGAAATAACTACATATCGTAAAGATTGTGATTTCGTTATGGGAGGAGTATGGATGCTCATAAAAAAAATAACCATTATTACAAATGAAAGCCATTTTTTTATCATTTTATACTCCTTGTCTGACATACTCACCAGAATTCTTTCCTGATGTTTTGTTTTAGTTCTTTTTCTTTAATGCTCTGGCGCTTGTCATAAAGCGTCTTTCCCTTTGCGGTGCCTATCTCAATTTTAACTAAATTCTCTTTTAGATAAATACTTAAAGGAATAATGGTCAAACCTTTCTCAATGACTTTGGAAGCTAATCGACGAATTTCAGCTTTATGCAAGAGCAGTTTGCGTTTTCTATCAGGATAAGCTGTAGCGTAGGATTTGGTATAAGCAATGTGAAATCCTATTAGATAACACTCTCCTTGATCAATTTGAACATAACTATCTTTAAAATTGACCTGATTCCTGCGAACTGCCTTTACTTCGTCACCACTAAGCACAATTCCCGCTTCCCATCGATCCAGTACCAAGTACTGAAATAATGCTTTTTTGTTTTCTGCAATCCGTTTTCGATTTTCATTTTTTTGAGTCATCAATATAGATTATATCGTAGATTTAGGGCAGTTCAACCAACGCTATGGTTGGTAAAACCTACTGACGAAGATCTTCGATAGTTTTTTGCATAGTGTCAGGAATAGGCGCGATAAACTCTTTTTTTTCTGTTGCTCCATAGGGTACGAAGCTTAGCTTCCATGAGTGAAGCATCATGCGTGAAGCATACTCTGATGCAGAACCATACACGGTATCACCACATACCGGATGTCCGATATAGGATAAGTGTACTCTGATCTGGTGAGTGCGGCCAGTATGTATAAGGATAGACAGGAGGCTATGGCTTTTTAGATGCTCCAATAGGGTAACGTCTGTAATAGCCGGCTTACCCCTGGAAGAAACCTTCATGCAAGACTTTTCAGGAAATTTGCCAATCGGAAGAGTGATTCTTGCAAAAGGATGAGGAAAATAACCTTCGCATACAGCCAGGTATGTTTTTTCTATTTTTCGTTTTGAGAAAAGCTCTGCCATGTAGCGATGAGCCTGATTATGCTTTGCAGCTACCATGACACCTGAAGTATCCCTGTCAAGGCGATGCACTATACCTGGGCGTTCAGCACCCTGAGTATCAGAAAGAGAAGAGCAATGAGCCATCAAAGCATTAACCAAAGTGCCGCTTTGCTGATGATGAGAAGGATGAGTAGTCATCCCGGTGGGTTTATCAATAACAATCAAGTGATCATCTTCATATATGATCGACAAGGGAATAAACTCAGCCTGAATCGGTTTTTTTTGAGGAACTATCAGATCATCAAAAAAAATTTCATCTCCCTGCTTAAGAATATAAGAGGGTTTTACCCGATTTTGGTTAACTTGAACTATACCCTGTCGAATACAGGATGCCAGATAGCTTCGAGAAAGAGAAAGTTGGGTTGCGAGATAGCTGTCAATCCTTTCTCCCGATTCGTCAAGAAGAAACTTCATGGGATGGTTTCTTTTCAAATAAAAGCATATAAATCAGAAGGATTGAGCCAATAGTAATTGAAGCATCAGCAACATTAAAAACATAAAAAGAATGAATTTTGATAAAATCAACCACATAGCCATATAAAATACGGTCAATAATATTGCCAATAGCACCAGCACTAATTAGGACAAAAGGCCATAGCGGGAAAATAGGTAGAAAGTAAAAGAAAATGATGCATAAAATAATAAGGGATAATAAAGAAATTAGAATAAAATTGAGGTTGGATTCAGAAAAAAGCCCGAAAGCGATACCCTGATTCTTTACCAGGATAAATTCAACCCACGGAAGAACAGGCAAAGGATGTCCTGAATACCAATTGATAATTGCTAATTTGGAAAAGCGATCCAAGAAGAGTATTGCTAAAAAAACGATAGAAAAAAAGACGAGTGTGAAACTTTTTAAAACTATTCGCTGTTTTCTTTGCATTCGTAACTGTTTGAATCCATTTCTTTGGAAAAAGAAAACATTTTATTTTCATTTTTTTCAGCATCCTGGTCAAGTTTTTTTAGAAGTTTGGAAAAAGTGTCAAGATAGGAAGAAAATTCAGAACTGAACTGGCGATACATTTCCGTAAGGTGCTTCATTTTTTCTTCGGCAGACTGGAGAATCTGCTGGGATCTTATATTGGATTGCATGATCGTTAAATCTGCTTGTCTTTCAGCAGATAATTTTATATCATCAGCTGTTTTTTGTGCCAAAGTAAGGGCTTTTTGCAATTGATCCCCCGTGCTGGAATACCGTTCAAATTCAGCTAAAAGCCGGGTATTTTTTTCTCTTAGGTCTAATACTTCACGATAAAGGGTCTCATAGTCTTCTTTGACCTCATGAAGGAAATCTTCAACGTCTTTACGGTGGTACCCTCCTGTCATTTGAGTTTTAAACGTTTTTTTAGAAATCTCAATCGGAGTTAACATAGAAATGATAACCTCCTAAATCAGCTTATGGCTCTTTTAGCTGTTAATTAAATTTGCCCAATACGGAAGCAGGCAGCAAAATGATCTTTTTCGTATTCTTTGAGTTCGGGAACTTGTTGGGAGCAGATATCAATTGCAAAAGGACAACGAGTCCTGAAACGACAACCACTGGGAGGATTAATTGGAGAAGGAATATCCCCAACAATAATTTTTCGATCTCGGTTAATGTCGGGATTTGGAATGGGAACTGCACTAAGAAGCGCTTTAGTATAAGGATGCAAAGGTTGTGCAAACAAAGTGGAATTTGGAGCAACTTCCATCAGCTTGCCAACGTACATAACTCCAATGGTATCGGACATGTGCCGTACTACAGCCAAATCATGAGCAATAAAAAGATAAGTCAACTTAAATTCTTCTTGAAGCTGTTGCAACAGGTTGATGATCTGGGACTGGATAGAAACATCAAGGGCAGAGACGGCTTCATCGCAAACAATAAATTCAGGATTAAGAACTAATGCTCTAGCTATTCCGATTCGTTGGCGTTGTCCGCCGGAAAACTCGTGCTGATATCGTTTTAAATACTCTGGGCGGAGGCCTACAACCTCCATCAGATATTGGACACGCTCACGAATAAGTTTTCGGTTGCGTTCACCATGGACAATCAATGGTTCACTAATAATGTCACCAACAGGAATGCGGGGGTTTAGTGATCCGCAGGGATCTTGAAAAATAATCTGCATATGTTTACGAAGCTGGCGAAGTTTATCACCCTGGAGATGAGTAATTTCGGTCAATCCTTTGTCTTTTCCCAGATTAAAAAATATTTTGCCCCCAGTAGGCTCATAAAGGCGAATGGCTGTTTTTGCTGCAGTGGTTTTTCCAGCGCCGGATTCCCCCACCAGGCTATATGTTTCTCCTTTTTTTACCTGGAAATCAATATCGTCAACGGATCTAACATCAGCAATTTTACGTGCCAAAAAGCCCCCTGTGATAGGAAAATATTTTCTGAGTTTTTCTACTTTTATCAAGATATTGCTTTTGTCGGTCATGTTTTTCTACTCCTTCAATTCTTATTTGCTTCTATTCAGGGGATACCAGCAACGAATAAAATGATGGTCATCCACAGCTTCATAAGGAGGCTCTTTTTCTTTGCATTTATCTTTTGCATATGGACAACGGGGATGAAATTTGCATCCCGGAGGCGCTTTATAGGGATTGGGAACTACACCGGGTATAGCTACCAGGGGATCATTGGTGCGTTCTTTGTCAACTCGGGGAATGGAGTTTAGCAAACCGTCAGTATAGGGGTGCATTGGTTTGTTATAAATATCATGGATTTTGGAATATTCAACAATACGTCCATAGTACATAACTGCGATATTGTCTGCCATCTCAGCAACAACAGCAAGATTGTGGGTGATTAGGATAATGGACATATTAGTGCGTTTTTTGATATCTTTCATTAGCTCCAAAATTTGAGCTTGAATAGTTACATCAAGGGCAGTAGTGGGTTCATCGGCTATCAAAATATCTGGATCACAAGCTAAAGCCATGGCTATCATCACACGTTGGCGCATACCTCCGCTCAATTGATGAGGAAAGTTGTTATATCTTCTTGCAGGATCAGGAATTCCGACAGAAGCAAAAACATCAATGACCTTTTGTTTTGCTTCAGCTTCCTGCATATCCTTGTGATTGATAAGGACCTCAGCAACCTGCTCTCCTACTTTGAAAACAGGATTCAAAGAAGTCATGGGCTCTTGAAATATCATTGATATGTGGTTGCCTCTGATTTTTCTCATTTCATTAGGAGATTTTTTCAGTAGGTTTTGCCCTTTGAAAATGATTTCACCCTTTTCAATTTTGGCAGGTGGAATAGCAAGTAATTGCATAATTGATAGGGAAGTAACTGATTTGCCACAACCTGATTCACCCACGAGACCGAGGGTTTCACCCTTTTCCAGCTTCAAACTCACTCCTTCTACCGAATGAGTGACACCATCCATGGTATAGAAATAGGTATGCAGGTCTTTTACTTCAAGTAATGCCATAACAACAATACCCCACTTTCATTTCGAAAACAATATTCTTAACTGAAGCATTTTTATCTAAAATATAAAGTATAAGTTGTTAATGTCAAACAGATTGAGATGTTGCTTTAAAAAAACTATGTTTATCGATAGCTTTATCATACAATATTAGATAGATATTTTCTTTTTGAAAGGAGATGTCCCCATGCCAAGCGTAATTATTATGGCCGGTGGCGTTGGCGAGCGCTTTTGGCCTGTCAGCCGTCAGGATCGCCCGAAGCAATTTTTACCATTGTATGCGAATAAAACACTCCTCGAATCCACCTATGCCCGTGCCAAAAAAATCGTTGATCCTAATCGCATATATATAGCTACCACCAAGCAATTTGCCCCCAAAATTATTGAGCTAATTCCCGATATTCCTCATAAAAATATTATTCAGGAACCAGCAGTAAGAAATACAGCGCCCTGCCTTGGATTGAGTGTATCCAACATTTGGAAAGAACAAGCTGATGAGATGATAGCAGTGCTCCCATCTGACCATATGATCCTTGACGAAGATCGTTTTTTAAGGGAAATGTTCAATGCTTTTGATTTTTTATCAAAAAAAGAAGGAATTGTCACATTTGGTATCGCGCCCAGCCGACCAGAAACAGAATATGGCTATATCCTGCGTAGTGACGATATTATTCAACCCTTTCCCTACCCTATCTATAAAGCCATGAAATTTATTGAAAAACCAAATATTGACAAGGCTCGTGAATACGTTCGAAGCGGTAGGTATTTGTGGAATAGCGGTATGCTGGTATTCAAAGCTTCTTTTTTCATGGAAAAATTCAAAGCTTGCTTGCCCAACATCTATGATGATGTAGTTCATACCCTCCTGAAAACAGAAGATATTGAAACTTTTTGCAACACGTATTGCAATTTTCCTTCCATTTCAATTTCTTATGGAGTGATGGAGCATATTGAAGAAATATTTGTGCTTTCCACCAGTTTTCAATGGAATGATCTGGGCAACTGGCTTTCGTTCGAAAATGTTGGCGATGTCGATCAATATGGAAACATACTCATCAATGGGCAACATATCAATATCAAAACTCACGATACGATAGTTTACTCGGATGAAGGCATGATTGCTACGATAGGAATAAACGATCTAGTCATTGCAAAATCAGGCAATGCCGTGCTTGTTTGCAATAAGAAAGATGTTCACTGCATCAAGCAGTTGGTTTCCAGATTAGACAAAGAAGGCTTTAAGGAATATTTATAGGATGGTGTCAAAATGAATAAAATCAATCCTGAAATGTTTCGCGAATACGATATTCGAGGGATGGTCAACCATGACTTAAATGAAGATTCGCTTGTAATTTTATCAAAAGCATTAGCTGAGTATTTCATTTCCAATCAACGTTATAATGTCTTGATCGCGAAAGACAATCGCCCTTCTTCGATCCCTTATTCACAGTTGATGAGTTCTGTTTTTTGTCAATCAGGTATACAAGTTATTGATCTGGGGATAGTTACCACGCCCATGTTTTACTTTGCATCAAAAATGAAAAAAATTGATGCTGGAGTAATGATAACTGCAAGTCACAATCCTTCAGAGTACAATGGTTTCAAAATTCTTATGGGACCTTCGACCATTTATGGCAAAGAAATCCAACATATCTTAGATTTATGCATGAATCCAACCTGGTCAGCATCTTCGACTCGTGGAGTTTGCGAAGAAAGCAATATCTTTCCAATGTATCAACAGTATTTGAAGGATCATGTCCAATTGGGCTCATACCCTCTTAAAATAGTGCTGGATTGTGGAAATGGTACAGCCTCTTTGTCCAGTCCCGAAATATTGAAATCTTTCCCTAT
Organism: uncultured Caldisericota bacterium; assembly: GCA_964565545.1. Lineage (GTDB taxonomy): Bacteria > Caldisericota > Caldisericia > UBA6126 > UBA6126 > T3SED10-260. Next base: position 10,347 of record CAZMFK010000005.1, read on the forward strand.
CGAACTTCATGAGCTTTATTGTACCTCAGATCCAGACTTTCCAAATCACTTTCCGGATCCGGTAAAAACATCCAATATGAAAGATGCTGCTAACCTGGTTGTGCAAAAAAAGTTGGATCTGGCTATTGGTCTTGATGGGGACGGTGATCGGTTAGGTGTAGTAGATGAAAAAGGACGAATGATATGGGGAGATCTGCTAATGGTACTCTATGCCCGTGATGTTTTATCGCGGCACCCTGGCGAAACTATTTTAGCAGAAGTCAAATGTTCCCAGGT
>CAZMFK010000005.1:10632-20969 GCA_964565545.1 uncultured Caldisericota bacterium
TAGGCCGTTTTTGTTTTAGCGCGGCACCGTGGCTAAACTTTTTTTTATGATTTAATTTGTTCCCTTTTTTTGATTGATGAAATCAAACGACTCGGAGGAAAACCATTTATTACCAAAACAGGTCACTCGCTAATAAAAGCAAAAATGAGAGAGCTTAACGCTATCCTGGCAGGGGAAATGTCAGGCCATTTATTCTTTAATGATGAATATTTTGGCTTTGACGATGCAACTTATGCATCACTGAGGTTGTTGCGTATTTTATCAAACTCTTCCCTGAGTCTTTCAGACATGTTGGCAGATTTGCCACAAGTTTTTTCTACCCCTGAAATACGCATCAAAGTGCTGGAGCAGGAGAAAAACGCATGGGTAGAAAAAGCACGGAAATATTTGTCTTCTAAGCACGAAAGCCTTGAAATTGATGGTGTGAGATCGCTGATGCATGGAGGCTGGGGTTTGGTGAGAGCTTCCAACACTGGACCGGAATTGATTGTGAGAGCAGAGGGTCCCAGTGAAAACCAGCTTGAAGAAATAAAGCATGAGCTTGAGAAAGCACTGTCACCGTTAGTGATATCCTGGCATAATTAAAAATTTATAAGATCTGCAATTTATTTTTTTCCAAGGAAGTCAGGTTGATATATCCATTTTTCGTAACAATCAATGAGTCTTCTATTCGGATGCCAAAGCGATGATCAATATAAATCCCAGGCTCAACTGTAATGGCCATACCTTCTTGAAGCATGATGGAACATTCACTTGAAATTCTTGGCAATTCATGAATTTCCAGTCCAATGCCATGCCCGGTGCTATGTTTGAATAAAGCACCATAACCTTTTTCTTCAATGTGGCTGCGGGCTAAAGCATCAATAGCACTGCAAGTTACATTTTCTTTTACTGCCTCAATAGCCTTTAATTGTGCATCTAAAACAATGCCATAAATTTTTTCAGCTTCAGGGTCAAGCGGTTTTCCCAGGCATACTGTACGAGTAGTATCGGAAACATATCCCTGGTAAAAAACTCCAAAATCAAATGTTATAATATCGCCAGCAGAAATCTTTTTTTCTGTAGCAACTCCATGGGGCATGGCACTTCGTTCTCCGGATGCCACAATTACATCGAAGGATACTTTTTGACCTCCGCGTTTTTTCATTTCATACTCTAAAAGGCCGCTAAGCTCTAACTCGCTGACGCCCTCACGAATCTGAGACAATATAGCAAGATAGGCTTCATTGGCTATGTTGGCAGCTTTTTTAAGCTTCTCGATTTCATCGGAAGTTTTTATGATGCGTATTTGTTCAAAGAAATCTGCCTGATGAATCCATTCCTTGGGAGATATTTTTTCTTGAAGGCGCTGGTACAGGTTTAAAGGAGTTTCACTTTCAAGTCCAATCCGTTTGCAATTGAGCATCAATTGGTTCAAAGTTTCCCAAAGTGTTTTGTGATGATACTCCAAAACATTGATCTGAGGATAACTCTGTGTTCGGGCCTGATAGGTGTAACGACCATCAACAAGCAAAGAACAATCGCCTGAGGAAAGAATTACTGCAAGTCCCTCGCCTCCAGTAAATCCTGTTAGATATTGAAGATTACAACCTTTTTGTACGAGAAATGCATCCAAATTGCTTTTTTGGAGAGCTTGCGTAATCTTTGAATCGTGACTCATGACTCCTCCTGATTTAATTGAATATGCAAATCTTTCAATTGCTTTTTGCTGACGGGAGATGGCTCTCCGGTAAGTGGTGAAGCTCCACGGGTGTTTTTGGGGAAAGCAATAATTTCACGCAAAGAAGCCTGGTCAGCTAAAATCATCACCAAACGATCCATCCCAATGGCAAAACCGCCTTCGGGTGGAGCGCCAAAACTCATTGCTTCCAGTAAAAAACCAAATTGCTCTTCAATATCTTTATCCGAAAGACCAATGAAGCGGAGAACTTCTTTTTGCTGTTGGGCTTGATAAATGCGCAAACCCCCAGAACCTAGTTCGAAACCATTCAAAACGAGATCAAAAGAAGAAGCTCGGATATTTTCAGCTTGTTTTGGAAAATAGGCTTCAAAATCATCTTTGTGGGGGAGAGTAAACAGATGATGTGCTGATTGATAACGATTTTCTTCTTCATTCCATTCAAAGAGAGGAAATTCGGTAATCCAGGCAAAATGAAAAGCTTTAGACGAAGATTCGTTAATAAACTGAGAGGAAAAATGCTGTCTAATGCGGCCCAATAGAGTAAGAGCTTTATGATTGGGACCTAAAATAGCAATAATACTGTCACCTGTCTTGCTTTGCAAGTGATTGGCTAATGATTCGGATTTGCTTGTATCCAGAGTAGCGATCGAAATACCAGATTCCTTGTGCTTGAACAGATATATTTTCGCATCATCGGTTTTGAAACTTTCAATTAGCTCATCGGACTGCTTTCTGGATAGCTGAATTTTATCCCCGGGTAAAGTCATAGCGACAAAACTCTGACCACCTTGGATAAAGTCATAAAAAGGTTTGCATTCCTCATGGTTAAAAAATGGCACAATGTCTTTTATTATTAAAGGATTTCTCAAATCGGGTTTATCGGTACCATAGTTTTTTATTGCTTGATGATAGGTTATTTCCTGGAAGGGAGTATCAATTTCCATGGAAAGTACTTGAAAACAGATTTTTTTCATAAGGCCTTCGATGAGCCTTTTTAATTCATCCAAACTGGTAAAGGAGCATTCAAAATCAATTTGGGTGAATTCAGGCTGGCGATCCAGTCGAAAATCCTCGTCACGGAAACAGCGACATATCTGAAAATACTTATCCATTCCGCCCATCATTAAAAGCTGTTTATAGATCTGCGGAGATTGAGTCAGAGCATAAAAATGACTAGGATTGACTCGGGAAGGAACTAAAAAATCCCGAGCTCCCTCAGGAGTGCTTTTGGCCAGATAAGGTGTTTCAATCTCCCAAAATCCCTGTTTTGTAAAATATTCACGAGTTGATTGAGTAACTTCATGACGAAGTTTGAAAGTTTTCATTACTTCGGGATTGCGCAAATCGAGATAGCGGTGTTTCAGGCGAAGGGTTTCGTCTACAAATCTGGATTTTGAAACTTCAAATGGAAGCTTTTCGCAGGAAGATAAAACTTCCAGAGAGATGAGCAAAACTTCCACGTGGCCAGTGGGCATATTTGGATTGATGTCTTTTTCACTGCGTAGAAGCACTTTGCCAGTTACCCTGCAGACATCTTCATGATGTAAATTAACTACTTTATCATGAAGTGCGGGGGTTTGGGCTGCATCAACAACTAATTGGATTAAGCCAGTGCGATCTCGCAAAAGAATAAAAGTCAAGCCGCTTCCTACTTCTCTTATTCGTTCAATCCATCCAGAAAGGATTAGCTCTATCCCCTGATCAGTCTGAGTTACTTCTCCGCAATAACAGCTTCTGTATTTCATTCTATCGTTCCCCCTCGCTGGTTTAAATATGGTAGAAGCTCTTTTAGTGGAATTGATTCCTGAGTTCGCTGGGCAAGGTCTTTAATGGTAACTTGATCAAGCGAAATTTCCTGAGAACCAAGCATCAAAGCAAAAGATGCATTCTTTTTGATAGCTATTTCAAGTCCTTTTTTGATGCCTTTGGCTTCCAGATCAATCTCGGTGCGATATCTATTTTGTCTAAGCAGAGAGGCAATCTGTAAGGCCAGGGTAAGTTGTTGGGAGCTTTCAATTGCAATAAAGCAATGAGGATGCAAGGATTGTAATGGTAGCGGATCGGGCAATTGTTGAAGCAGCATAATTAAGCGCTCCAACCCCATGGCAAAACCTATAGCTGGAGTAGCAGGCCCTCCCATTGATTCAACCAACTCATCATATCTACCACCTCCGAGCAGTGCGCTTTGAGAACCCAAATCGCTGGAAAGCACTTCAAACACAGTGCGCTGATAATAATCCAAACCTCTTACCAGGAGAGGATTTTTACGATATGAGATCTGTAGATGGTCAAGATATTTTTGCAACTCACTATAATGAGCTTTGCAATCTTCACAAAGGTGCTCTTCCATGCAAGGTGCTCCAACAATTGCAGCCTGGCAGATAGGATTTTTACAATCCAATACGCGAAGAGGATTTTTCTCAATACGTTCACTGCAATCTTTACATAATTGCTGCACTTTTGACCGTAAGAATGCAATCAACTTCTCTCGGAAAGGTGGACGACATATTTTACATCCAATGGAATTTAAGTCTAACACCAAATGCTGGAATCCAAGCTTTTTCAGAATAAAAATACAAAGCTCAATCAACTCAGCATCAGAAGAAGGCTCCTGACTACCAAAAAGCTCTGCTCCATATTGATGAAATTCGCGATAACGGCCTTTTTGAGGTCGTTCATAACGATGAAAAGTATCAATATAATAAAGTTTTACTGGCTTGGGTTTAACGTGGTAGTGATTTTCCACGTAAGCTCGTACGATACTGGCAGTGCCTTCTGGTTTCAAAACAAGCTGACGTTCGCTTTTATCCTGGAATAAGTACATCTCCTTGGTAACGATGTCAGAGGTATCGCCTACTGAGTGTATAAAGACTTCAGCATTTTCGAAAGCTGGAGTCCGGATTTCTCCATAGCCATAAAGCGATGAAGCTTCTCGGAGTACAGATAGTGCATACTCCCAAATAACAGCCTCTTCAGGCAAAATGTCTCGCGTGCCAATACTTTTTGTATATTTCATAGAAAGTATTGTAAAATCGCGCATTTTTCTGTCAAGAAATTGTTTGATTTAGGTAGTTTAGGATATCTTGTGCAAATTAGTATGTTCGTACGTTTTAAAGGGACAATCAAAGCGTCCCTGTGGACCAGGGTTCGATGTGGACGATAACGTCGGTGATGCAATCGATGGATTTTTTTAGCTGCTCTTCAATTTCATCGCAAAGTGCATGAGACATTTGGACAGACCACTCGGGATCAACCACGACATGAAGATCCACCAGAAGATCACTTCCATGATATCGGGTGCGTATCCCATGAACGTTATGTACGCCAGTGATTTTTAAAACCGTATGTGAAATTTCATTTACTTTGTCTTCGTTGGCTGAAGTATCAAGAAGCAAATTGCCATTTTGACGAAGGATACCAAGAGCGCTCATTAAGATAAACACTGCGACCAGAATAGTTACGACAGGATCGGCCAGCAGCCATGCAGATCCTCCCCAGATCGCAGCGCTGACCCCTATCAGGGTACAGAGGGAGGAAAATGCGTCACTTCGATGATGCCAGGCATTGGCGATAATGGAAGTATTTTTCAGATCTTTGCCAATGCGATAGGTCAGTCTGAAAATCCATTCCTTGAAAAGAAGGGAAAGAACAGCACCTATAATGACATAGGGCCTAACTTCGATCTGCAAAGTGCCCTGTAAAATGCCTATCAGACGCTGTACGCCATGGCTGGCAAAAGAAACTGCAACATAAACCAATACCAATCCAATGGCAAAGGCAGTCAAGCTTTCCAATTTGCGATGACCGTAGGGGTGCTGCTTATCTGGGGGTTGTGAAGAGATCTTTAAACTAGCCAAAATAGCAAAATCCGTCAATAAATCAGAGGCAGAATGGAATCCGTCTGCCATAATGGCATAACTACCGCCAAAAAAACCGGTGAGAATCTTAAGCAAGGAAAGGGTGGCATTAAGTCCGATGCTCCACAGGGTAATCCTTTTGCCACGCACATAACCTAATTCAATCTTTGTAGACATTGTTTGCATTTTAGCTATTGTAATCTATCAGTTAGCAAGGTCAATAGCTTTAGATGTTATAAGCTAGCAAAAACTCAGCAGCTTTGGAGTTCCTGCCAGGAAGTGCTGCACCGGTCAGAGAGCCATTGGCGTCGGGTGTCCCAGGATCGTTGTTTTTTGATGCAGGCAGGACGGGCCGTATGTTTGCCCCATTTTTCATTGATCTGGTCAAGAGCACGGAAAAGGGATGCGTGGGAGTCGTAAGTCGATTGGGTTTCGGCAAAGAGGGAGGGAGTGAGATATTCCCGGGAGCTAATTTCGAGAAGGAATATGCCAGAACGGGTATAAGCCACTCCCCGCCGATAGATCCTATCAAGCACCCTGAATGCAAGTCGAATGAAAAGAAAAAGATCGTCAGAAGGAACGGGATGATAGAGCGAAAAAAAGTTGGCATAGCTCTGACGATTATTATAGCGGCGGCTGTCAATAAAAACTCCGACACCTCTTGCCAGCGCTTTTTGCTGCCGAAGTCTGGAATGCGCATTGCTCGTATGCCAGCTTATAGCCTCTCTAAGCTCCTGGAGACTTTCGACCGGATGCCCAAAGGAAAGAGAGCAGCCTATTTCTTTGTTTAGAAGGTGTTGATCGCCAAACGAAAAACAGGGAAACCCTCGAAGCTCCCATGCAGTTGCAAGCCCTTTGATGGTCATGCTTTTTTTTAGCCAGGTATCACTCGCCTGGGAAAGCGCATACGCCGTCCGTATGCCATGACGCTCAAGATGGCGCGCGTACTGCCTCCCAATGCCCCAGATGTCTTCCACTTTGGTTTGAGAAAGGGACTGCTGGATGTCCTGGGGATCAAGCAGGCAGCATGATCCTCTCAGGGAGGAAACCCTTTTGGCCATACGATTGGCTACTTTGGCCAGAGTTTTGGTAGGAGCAAGTCCAACGGAAACAGGTATGCCAACGCTGGCAAAAATATTTTTTTTGATTTGCTGAGTCAATGCCTGATAGTTCTGCGAAATGGGTAGGGGGAAACGAAGAAAAGCTTCGTCAATGGAATAAACTTCCATCTGCGGAGCCATACGCGCAAGAGCAGACATCACTCGCTCAGATATATCACCATAGAGCTCATAATTGGAGGATTGCAAGATCACGCCATGACGCCTTATCGTATCATAATGCTTAAACACCGGGGCTCCTACCGTAATCCCCAAAGCCTTGGCTTCCGGAGAGCAGGAAACTGCACAGCCATCATTATTGGAAAGTACTATGACAGGCTTTCTTTCCAGCGATGGATTAAAAAGGCGTTCGCAGGAAACATAGAAATGATTGCAGTCCACGAGAGCAATAGGGGCTTTCATGGAGCACGCACCGTATGAACAACATAGGTGATGGTGCCCCAGATTTCTACCGGAGCAGTGTTTTGGGAGGAAACATGAGGAATATAGCGTATCAAGCGCCGCTGGCCATCGATGATAGCCAGTACCAGATCGTTTCGCCTGGGATAGCAGTTTCGATCAATAATGAGAAGGTCTCCCTGAAAAACCTGGAGTGATTCATAGCAAGAACTCCTGACCCGGAGAAAAAAAGTGGATTCAGGGTGGTGAATCAAATAAGTATTGAGATCCAGGCCTTTTGCACGATAATATTGAGCTGGTGATGGAAACCCTGAGTTCATAGCTAAACACCTCCCCTTTTTGCATATTTTTTTACTAAATTATTCATAATTGAATATGCTGATTTGTCAAGTTTCATTTTTGCAATGCATTCTTGAAATTTCATCACAATAAGATATAATTGCATTATCATAAGAGATGGGGTAAAGGTATGCACTTTGCAAAATGGCTGGAAGAAATGCTAAGCACCAAAAAAATGACACAAGCAGAGCTTGCCTATAAGACAGGCATTTCCCAATCCACTATTTCCCGCTGGCTCAACGGAGAACGAGCACCCGACATTCATAAAATCCGCAAAATTGGCAAAGCACTTGGCATTACAGAGCAGGAAGCTTTTATTGCTGCTGGCATTCTTCGCCAGGATATTTTTTCGGTGGACGAAGAAGTAACAGCTATCCCCATATTGGCAGCTTCTATCCCCTGTGGCACACCGGATACCGAGTTTTCTTCCTACATCGTGGGGTACGAAAAATTCAGCCATTCTTTCTTTCGCTGCTGCCCCAAAAACTTTCGGGACAATGGCCTGCGTCTTTTTATTGTCAGGGCTAAAGGTGATTCCATGATTGGCAAAGGTATTGTTGAAGGGAGCCTGGTCATTTTTTCCCCGGATCTGCAAGTCAATCATGGCGATATTGCCATTGTCGAGTTGGAAGATGAGGGATTATGCATCAAGGAAGTTCTCTTTCAGGATAGCGCCACTATTCTTAAGTCCGCCAATCCTGCCTATGATCCCATGATTATCATCAACAAGCCTTTGCGTATCATTGGAAAAGTTATGATGCACATTGGTTATCTATAATCTATGAGCAGTCCAAGATCAGTATCCACTACAGGAGGAAAAAATGAGCTACGATTCCAGCGGTGAAATTACTCAGGTTCGCCAAAGCAACGATCAACAACTAATCGCTATCCGCCATCCCCTGATTTACCCGGGAGGGGGTGGTCAGCCTCCTGACAAAATACTACTCCAAAGCTCTGCCGGGATAATCAAACTGGAAAAAACCTGCTGGATAGACGAAGAGGCTTATTGGATAGTGGAACAACCGATAAGGTTAAGCCCTGGGCCAATAAATGTCGAGATTGACCAGCTATGGCGATGGGAAGTCTGTCAACAACACACTGCCCAACATCTTTTTTCCGGTTTTGCGTTTCAGCGCTATGGTCTGGAAAGCACAGGCTTCAGTATTTTCGAGGAAGATTCCAAAATCGAATTGCTTACGGAAGAAGACCTTGAGCATTCTATAGCTGATCTCGAACTTGCCGTATGTCAGGCAATTGTTGACGATTTGCCTGTTTGCACTCATCTTGAACCAAACCAAAAACGCATAGTTGAGATTAAAGGCATTGATTCCTGCGGATGCGGAGGCACTCATGTCAAAAGAACTTCCCAGATAGGAGGCTTCAGTATCCTTCACCGGGAAAGAAAAAACAAAGCATCATTGCGTATTACTTTTGCTGCAGGATTACGCCTGGGTCGAATAGCCACTCACTACACTCAATGGGAGCAGCACCTTCGAAAAAAACTGACAGGTGAAGTTGAAGAACGGATTGACGATCTGCTTGCACAGCTCAAAATCCATTCAAAACATGAAAAAAAATGGATCCAGCAGTTATCTCCCCACTTATCCACTCACAAGTGGCTATTGATTGCTGACCTTCCTCCTCGAATGGATATGCTCCGCTATATGGCAGGGCTTATTCTTGAAATGCAGGGACGCGTTCTTTTGGTTGCTGACAATGGTCAGTTTGTTTTGGCAGGCCAGGACAGCGATAAATTATTTAAAATTCTATGCGATCATGGGGTCAAAGGAGGAGGCAAAAACATACTGAATGGTACCATGGATTCAACTTTGATACCCAAAATCCCTGAACTTATCGGAATGCTTTGATTAAGCTTCCGAACAGCTTTCTATTTTCATTCAACTTGCGTTCATTGCCCAGAACACAATGACAATTTTTCGAGATACAGACTTGAATCCATTCACTCAACTCATTGATATCCTTTATTTGAGTGGAAAGGATTTCGTCTCTTTCTTTTTGGATATCTTCTGTTTGAACGCAGCTGATATACTGAATATCTGATTTTTGACCTTTCATGGAAGGAGTCAGCGGGGCATCCATCTGGCTCATGGTACCTATGATGTACTTTCGCAGTTCCCGTTCGCTCAACTGAAGACCTTTAAGGTATTCTCCCATCTGATCGTATGCTTGCAAAGTTTTTTCAAGTTCAGGATCGCGATAGGAACCAAGTATAATGCGTCCAGTACGGGACAGACGTATAAATGCACCATAGGCCCCACCCATAACACGGATCCTGTTCCACAGGTAATCCAAACTGGATATTGTATCAAGTACCTGCAATGAACCTTTATAAGGAAGGCCCATCCTTTTGTAATTATATCCTTTCATGACATACTGGACTTTACTGGAAGACAAAATGCCTTCGTTCAGAATGTTTTCGCTAAATTCCATTGTTGGGAAAGAGGGGGTGGGTAAAATAGGCACATCCTTCATCCATTTTTCAAACAAAGGTAGGTGAAGCTTAAGATCTTCATTTGGACAGGTAGCGCTGAATATCAAGCGGGAGGTGGCAAATACTTTTTGATAGGTTTTTTGGAGGGCATTAATGAGCGAATCAGGATCAGTGCTCCACTGGGCTTCATGGTCTAGCAGAAAATGATAAAAGCTTAATCCGGAAAGTTTTTCCAGCCAGTAGCCTGAAGGAGAAAAATAAGAGTTGAGCCTTTTGGCTGCAATCAGATGTCCATTCTGATAGATATTGCTTTCATAACTGGATCTCATTTCCAAAAGAAGTTCACGAATACGTTTTGGATCTGTCAGCTGACTATGAAACATCATTTCGTTCATAAGTTCAACCATTCGGGGTACCTGAGAATTTAGGGCCTTCGCTTGAACGTTTAATATCCGATGAAAGATTTCGATATCATGATAATCGTTTATAGT
>CAZMFK010000006.1:0-1763 GCA_964565545.1 uncultured Caldisericota bacterium
ATGATAATCGTTTATAGTCATTTCATCAAAACTGATTCCTCCGGTAGATAAGAGGATTTCATTGGATAAATCTTCGGTTGAGTAGTTTTTTGTGCTAATTTTGCCCAACATATAAGTTAACAGATTCAGATAAGGCAATTCTTCGTTACTTATCTGGGAAATATCGAAATATAGATTTAAATATATGATATTTGAAGTACTCATAGGATGCATCAAAAACTCGATTTGACCCATTTTTTCTTTCAGGATAGGTAAGATTTCGCTCTTTTTTTCAATATCATCAAGTTTTAGCAAAGGTATGCTCATCAGGCTTTCTTCGCTATCAGGAGTTTCCTGCATTTTAACCAATTGCTGGGTTTCGTTATGCCAATTATGCAGGGTTTGAGTGTCTGCATTTTGCTTTAATACAGCCAAGTCCTTTCTCATTGTGTTTTCGTAGACTTCCTCCATGCCTCTGGAGGGAACTGCAATCACCTCAGCATAGTGAGGATTATTCAACAACAGGGTGGAGATCATGCTTTCAAAATATCTAACTTTTGAAAGTTTTTTTATCTGATCAAGGGTGGCTTGATATGCCAGATGGGCTACGGGATCGCCACCATAAAGCCAGCTATCCATAACATTCAATCCATAAAACAAACCCTTGGGAAAGCCATGATAATCTGCTTCGCGAAGTTGAAATTCATGGATATTTATAGATCCTTGAATGAGTTTTTGATCTATTCCATGTTGGGATAACTCGCGGAGAGTATCAAAAATGGTATTTTTGAATTTTTCCTGCATTTCAGGATTTGTGTTTTTTGCAATGACTCCCATGAGAGGTTGCAGCAGATTTAGATCAACATAACCGCTTATTTCCTGGGCGATATCTGCATCAAGAAGTGCTTTTTTTAGGGGCGATGCAGGAGTTTCGAGCAAAATGTGTTCCAAAATATCCAAAGCCATATATTGCAATGGGTCCGTAGCATTCCCCACCACAAAATTAAGACTAAGGTATGTTCGCTGGTCAATCTCATCTTGAGGATTAACAGAATAATATGTTTGAATTTTTGCTACCTTCTCAAGAGGTTTTTGAGGAACAATCGCTGAATCCACTTCACTAAACTCATAATGAACCAGGTAATTTTTATCAAGATATTCCAACCACTCATCGAAAGATAAATCTCCGTACAAATAAATGTATGCATTACTGGGGTGATAATATCTGGCATGATCATTTAAAAATTGTTGATAGCTTAGTTTTCTAATTTCATCAGGCTTTCCTCCAGCTTCAAAACGGTAACTTGTTTGAGGAAAAAGTGCTTGCATGACGGCATCAAAAAGAACTCTTTCAGGAGAGGAATAAGCACCTTTCATTTCGTTGTAAACAATACCCTGAATGTGAAGCTCATCGGTTAATTTTGAAAGATGATAATGCCAACCTTCCTGATGAAATATTTCCTTTTTTGAATATATTGCAGGATTGAATACTGCATCCAGGTAAACATCCACTAAATTTTTGAAATCAGTCATATTTTTGCTTGCTACAGGATACACTGTTTTATCAGGATAGGTCATCGCATTTAAAAAGGTATTGAGCGATCCTTTAGCTAACTCTAAAAAAGGCTCTTTGGAGGGATATTTTTTCGACCCGCAAAGAACGGAGTGCTCAAGAATATGAAAGACTCCGGTATGGTCCGAAGGGGGAGTCTTAAATGCAATGTAAAAAACACGATTATCATCATCATTTCTTATAAATATGCACTTTGCTCCTGTTTTTTTAT
>CAZMFK010000006.1:1773-4901 GCA_964565545.1 uncultured Caldisericota bacterium
ATGTTTAAAAACACTTACATCAGCTTCTAGTTCGCCAATTTTCCTTTCTGATATGATTTCAAAGGAAGCGTTTGGTATTTTATTTTTTTCCATTTTCGAAGGTAACTCCCCCTCATTTAAAATTATTTTCTTTATATAGTATAGCTAAATATGAACTTGAACAATTTGTTGATAGATTGCTTTACGAAATATCAGATTGAAGTAGAATGAATGAACAGATTAATGAAAAGCAAAGGAGATATTTTTCATGCCCAAGGTTATACTTATTCAAGGCTCTTCAGGATCTGGCAAAACCACACTGATAGAAAAACTTATCCAGCATTATACCGTCCGTCATTTTAGCATAGGGGTTATTAAAAGCTATGCTCATGAACTGAAGATAGATGCTGATGCCAGTAAAGACTCTTCCAAATTCCACGAAGCAGGGGCTCAGAAAATTCTGATGCATCAGCTTGATCAGCATACTTTGTTTTCGTATCAGAGTCCCCTTTCATTAAACCAAATTATCCCTTTGCATTTTTCTGATTTTGATTTGGTATTTGCAGAAGGATTTGTTAATGAAAGCACTTTTCCAAGAATCATGTTGATGCACGAATCTCTTCCCTTGAAGGCCTTTACCAATATCCAGAATATCTTATGCTTTGTGGCTGACAAACCCTGCATTGCTCCCGTCCCATCGCTTCCTGTTTTTACTCTTCCACAACTGGATGCTGTGATAGAGCTTATTGATCAAATACCCATCGAAAAGCCTCATTGCTTTTTACTCATCAATGGAAAAAAAGTGCCCATGAATCACTTTGTTGAAGATATCTTAACAAACACTCTCCTTGGATTAGTCCATACTATCAAGCATGAAGATGATGAGATACAATCTGTTCAGCTTTTTATATCCACTTCGCCTGCTGCTTCATCAGACAATACCAACTCATGAATTTGGTGACTCATCTTCGAGTTTCGGTAACCCAACGCTGTAATATTCAGTGTTTTTATTGTCACCGGGAAGGTCAGGAAGATAATCATTATGAGATGTCTCCTGAAGAAATTTTCGTTAGGGTTAGGGATATGTCACTTTTGGGTGTTAAATATGTCAAAATTACTGGTGGAGAACCTTTGTTAAGAAATGATATTTCAGAGATTATCCAAAAAATTCGATCCATCCCCTCCATTGAAGAAATTAGCATGACTAGCAACGGATTGCTTTTGGAATCAAAAGCACATTTACTCAAACAAGCTGGACTTGACAGAATTAACGTAGGCTGCGATGCTTTGTATTCTTCAAAATTGCCCAAAAGCATGGATTTCGTCTTGCCTGGTATTGTAGCTGCATTAAGAGAGGGAATAACTCCTGTCAAGGTAAATATGGTTGTTTTAAAAGGTTTGAACGAAAGTCAGATTTTTCCCATGATCCAGCATGCTAAACAGGTGGGATTCATTCTTCAACTCATCGAACTAATCCCGAATGGCGATCCGATGTTTGATCGATACCATATGCCCCTTGATTCAATTGAAAAAGAACTGGAGGCATTAGCAGATAAAATAATAGTTCGTAAAATGCAGTCTCGGAAGCAGTTTTTTTTGGGTAATGCTGTTATAGAGCTTGTAGGACCAGGCATGGAAGGATTTTGCAGTGCATGTACTAAAATTCGCATTACTTCTGACGGAAAAATCAAGCCCTGCTTGATGCGAAATGATAACTTGATAGAATATCATGGCATAGCATCCATTCTGGAAGCTATAGCAATCAAGAAGCCCTACCGGTAGAAAAACAATTGAATCAATTTCGGTATCTTTAAATTTATTCTTATCCAAGGTATAGTAATACTGATATGAAAACATGGATTATTAACGGTAAAGTATTTGATGCAGATACTCGTTCCTTTACCGCTAAATCAATTCTGTTTCAAAACCAAACAATCACTGCGATCACGGATGAAGTTCCGGATTCTTCAGATCAAGTTATAGATGCGCAGGATGGGTATGTGCTTCCAGGCTTTATTGATATTCATGCCCATCTAAGAGAGCCAGGTGGAGAAGACAAAGAAACAGTTTTATCGGGCACTCTTGCGGCTGCAAAAGGTGGATACACCACGCTCCTTGCTATGCCTAACACTCAGCCACCCATGGATAATGAATCCATATTGCATACCCTGGTCGAATCCATTAAAAAGCATTCAGTTATAGATGTTATTCCTTCGGGATGCATCACTTCGGGACAACAAGGGAAATCATTCTCCGAGCTTTTTTCCAAAGGACTTTTGTCTTTTTATACTGATGATGGCAAAGGGCTTGAAAACTCAAAACTCTTTCTTGAAGCAGTAAAACATGCTAAAAATAATCATTTACATCTGCTCCTTCACGAAGAAGATTCTCAGTTGAGTGGAAATGGCGTTGTTCATGAAGGATATCTTTCTCAAACTTATGGATTGCCTGGTATTCCCTATGCTTCGGAAAGCGCTATATTGGCAAGAGATCTGGTCATAGCCAATTCTGAGCAATATGCAGTTCATTTCACCCATCTTTCCGCTCAACAAAGCCTTGACTTTCTCGAATGCGCCCGAAACAAGTCCCTGCTTTTTACCTGCGATACCACTCCTCACCATGTTTTTTTTGATGAAGAAGCTGTAGATATCAATAATACCAGCTTCAAAGTTAATCCTCCTCTACGTTCTCGTCAGGATAGGATGGCCATCATCAAAGGAATCCAAAGTGGTTTGATTGATTGTATTGGTACCGATCATGCCCCACATGTTGCCATCGAAAAAAAACGCGGATTTCTTTTGGCACCTTTTGGTATTAGCGGTATTGAGACATCGTTTGCAGTCTTGTATACTGCATTGGTTCTGCCAGGATATTTGTCGCTGGAAGATTTAATCCCCTTGTTGACATCAAAACCTGCAATGATTCTCGGTCTAAAAGACCGTGGAAAGCTTGCACCTGGATATTTAGCGGATATTACTCTCATAAAATTAGAAAAACGCATTTTTTCAGAAGCTGATTTGATTTCCAAGGGCAAAAACTGCCCCTATATTGGTTTTTCACTCACTGGATGGCCCACAAAAACAATTCACCACGGCCAATTAATATATGAAACAAATAATTAAGTCAATCGTAATAAAGAACGAGCTTCA
>CAZMFK010000006.1:4911-20623 GCA_964565545.1 uncultured Caldisericota bacterium
GCTTCAAGCTAATTATATTTATCGATTATCTCTTCGGATGAAACTGGACCAGAGGATAAACATCATGCCCGGGCAATTTGTTATGCTTTCCTGTCCTGGTCCAAGCATGACCTATTTGCGTCGCCCTTTCAGTGTTGCTTCTTTTCATGAAGATACTATTGAAATCCTTTATCGGGTGATTGGAAAAGGTACTTTCAATCTTGCTCTGTTAAAAGAAAATGATTACCTTGATTTCGTAGCTCCTTGCGGTCGTGGCTTTGACATACCTTCGAAAAAAACCATACTGCTCATTGCTGGAGGTCTTGGATCAGCTCCCTTAGGCTATCTTGCAGAATATTTGCTTCGATATCATCCTGAAAAACAACTATATTTTTATTATGGCACTACCCATATGCATGATCGCGTTACCTTTTCACGTCTAGAAAACCAAGCTGTCCACTTTTTTCATCACTCAGATGACCACGGAGAAGGATATCCTCATTTATTTTCTTACTTTTTAGACCATCTTCCGTCTGAAAAACCTGACCATGTTTTTTGTTGTGGCCCAACTGCATTGATGCAATCAGTATCTACCTGGTCCCAAAAACATAACTTGCCTTTGCAGGTATCGCTGGAAAGCAGGATGGCTTGTGGCACAGGCGCATGTTATGGATGCAGTATTTCAACCCAGGAAGGAATGAAATCTATATGCTATGATGGTCCTGTATTTAATAGCCATATTCTTGATTGGAATGAAATATGTCCTCTTTAAGTGTAGATCTTGGACGCCTTCAACTGAATAATCCTTTTGTGCCAGCATCAGGTACTTTTTTTTCACTGGATCGTCTTCCAGAAAATTATCCACTCGATGCGCTGGGGGCTTACCTGACTAAAACCATTACGCTTCATGAGCGCTTGGGCAATCCTCAGCCACGGATCAAAGAATGCTCTTCCGCCATCTTGAATTCCATTGGCCTTGAAAACAAAGGGTGGAAGCATTTTGAAAAAGAAAAGCTACCTGATTTGCTTGATCTTAAAACACAACGCTGGATCAGTATCGCTGGATCGAAAGTTGAAGAATATGCAGAATTGTGCCGTTTAATTAATCCCTATGATGTAGACCTTATTGAAATCAATGTATCCTGCCCCAATGTAAAAGAGGGAGGAGTTCAATTTTGTCAGCATATTTCCTCTCTCAGAGAAGTATTACATCAATGCCGTAAATATAGCCGACATTTTTTGTTAGTTAAAATCAGCATCGAGACTTCATCTTTTCATGAAGCCATCAAAACAATTCTGGATGAAGGTGCTGATGCAGTTTGTATTGGCAATACTCTTCAAGGTCTTTCCATCGATATCCATCACGCCAGGCCTTTTTTCAAAAATATCATGGCAGGTTATTCAGGACCTGCCATAAAGCCCCTGGCTTTGCGAAGGGTATGGGAAGCTCGAAAATATGCCCCTATATTGCCCATCGTTGGTTGTGGCGGAATAAGCAACTATGAAGATGTCATAGAGTTTTTGATGGCGGGTGCTCAAGTGGTTGAAATTGGTACTGCCCATTTTTTAAATCCTATGATTATCCCTCAGATCAAGGAAGACCTTCATCAATACTGCACTAATAAAAATTGTATACTATCAGGATTAATAAATATTGCCCACCAGGAGGCATAAATGAAACTTTTACCCTTTGAGCGATTGATATTGAGCCTTGATTTAAATACAGATACAGAGGCCTTGAGCCTGCTGGAAAACCTTCAGGGAGAGCTGGCTTTTTGCAAGGTTGGTTTGCAGTTGTTTACCCGTTATGGCATTGGCTTGCTCCATAAAATCAAAAAAATGAATTTTCGAATTTTCCTCGACTTGAAATTTCATGATATTCCCAATACTGTTTCTGCTGCTATCCAATCGCTTTCAGAAGTGGAAATAGATCTGCTTAATATGCACGCCATGTGTGGATCAGAAGGACTTGCTAAAGCCAGGGATACGTTAAGTCAGATTCATCCCAATGCCAAACTATTTGCAGTTACTGTGCTTACTTCTCTGAATGATTCCATGATTCATGATATGGGTATTCAGCTTACAGCAAAGGACCTGGTCATGCATTTGTGTCGTATCGCAGCTCAATCCGGTCTGGACGGCGTAGTCTGCTCTGCTCAGGAAGCATCCATGATTAAAACCGAACAGGGTAAAAGCTTTTTAACCATATGCCCTGGAATACGCCGTCTTAGCGATAAGCTTGATGACCAGCAGCGAGTCACCACGCCCTCCCAGGCAATGAATATGGGAGCTGATTGGATTGTAGTTGGACGGCCAATTTTAAAAGCAATATCACCCCGACAAGAAGTTATAGAAATTATCAAAGAAATAGAGAAAGGATTAACAAATGAATGAAAATGAAATCCTGCAATTATTTCAACAAATTGGAGTGTTGAAAAAGGGACATTTCCGCTTATCTTCAGGAAAGCACTCCGATACCTATCTTCAATGCGCTATTTTACAGCAACATCCTGTCTGGCATGAAAAAGCAATTCAATCCTTGGCTGACAAACTAAAAGGTATCCGCCCAACGGTGATAGTCGGGGCTGCAGTAGGCGGGATTATCTCTGCTTACGAATTGGCCAGATCCTGCCAGGCCCGATGCATTTTTGCCGAAAGAGTAGACGGTATGCTTAAATTTAGAAGAGGTTTTGAACTTTATCCCGAAGATCAACCGGTTTTAATTGAAGACGTAATCACAACTGCTAAAACAACTCTTGAATTGATCTCTTTGGTTAAAAGCTATCAAATTGAGCCCCTTGCCATAACTTCGCTGGTAGATCGCCAGATTCAAGCCTCCACTTCTTTCCCCTATCCTTTCTTTTCATTAATCAAAATACAGGCAGTTCTTTTTGACGAGTTAGATTGCCCCTTGTGTAAAGACAAGATTCCTTTAACCGATCCGGGATCAAGACGATTGCATTCAGCCCCATGAAAGTAACTCTGGTAAGTTATACTCCGGGAGCTTTGAGTCTTTTTTCTCAAGCAGCCCGTATTACTCGCGCCAAAGAAGACGGTCATCAAAACGATGAGTACTACTTTAAACTACTTTATCAAAGTGGTCATCACAGCGTATTTGAACATGTCAATTTTTCATTTTTGATTGAAAACATCTCAAGAGCTTGCTCACATCAATTAGTGCGCTTTCGAATTGGAGTCAGCTTTACGCAACGAAGCCAGCGATATACGGAGGAATCATCCTTTCCATATATTTGCCCCCCATCCATCAAAAAAAACCAGGAAGCTTTCCTTCTATACCAGAATTATATTAAAATGGCTCAGGAAAGTTATGATAAACTTGTCAGAGAAGGAATTCCCAAAGAAGACGCTCGTTTTGTATTACCCAATTCCACCTGCACTTCGCTCATCATGACGATGAATTATCGCGAACTAATTCATTCTTGTGGTTTACGTTTATGTCAAAAGTCCCAATGGGAAATACGTTCTTTGTTCTGGCGCATCAGAGCTTTAGTTCAAAAAACCGAACCTCTTTTAGCGCAATGCCTTTATCCGCGATGCTTCCACGACCATTTTTGCCGCGAATCCAAACCATGCCATTTAAAAGATTATTATTTAAATAAATCCACCTCATGGAACCTTGTTAAATTTTAACAGGGTCTTGCTGAAATATTTAAAAAAAATAGAATAGGATGGGTTAGGATATATGAGCATGGTTTTTTACAGGAAGGTTAAACTAGTGCATGACAATTGATGAAATAGTTCGTGTTGCCCAGGCAGAGGTTCTCCAGGGAAAAGGCCCTTCCAATCTTGATATAAAATATGCCTTTGCTGCAGACTTGATGAGCGACACTTTATTTATTGTTTCCCGTGATGATGAGCGCATACTGCTTATTACAGGAGTTACGAATACTTCCGTCATTCGAACAGCAACTATTCTTGATATTCCAGTGGTGATGATTGTTCGAGGTAAAAAAATACCCTCCGAAACTATCCAAATGGGAGCTGAGAATGATATTATTATCCTCCAAACTCCCAATATCATGTTTGTGACCTGTGGTTTGTTATACCAGGCTGGCATGAAAGGATGCCCATGGAAACTTCATTAACAGATAAGCTGGAATTTGCTGTAATTTCTTCCGATTACTCCAACATTGGCTCTAAAGCCCTGGAAGTAAAAAGAAGCCTGAAAAACTACTTTCCCACCAGTGATTATCTCCGTCGCCTTGGAGTCTGCGTTTTTGAGGCAGAAGCCAATCTGGCCATCCATACTAATAGAGGGGGTTCTTTGGATATTCTTATTTTCAAAGATCGGGTACGGATTGTTTCCAGTGATCTGGGCCCAGGCATCAAAGATCTTTCAAAAGCACTAACCCCGGGCTATTCTACTGCTCCTGAATCAGCAAGGCAATTAGGTTTTGGCGGAGGAGTTGGTCTGAACAATATAAAACGCTTTGCTGATTATTTTTTTCTGACTTCTTCAAAAAATGGTACAAAATTAATATTTGAGGTTTGGAACGATGACAATAAGTCAATTATTGAATAAGCTCCCCCTGGAACATCTTACCCGAAGTTTACCTCAGGATATTTTATTTAATAGTGTCTATGCCTGCGATCTGTTAAGCCAAGTTCTAGCCAAAGCCGGGCAAAATGATTTATGGATTACCGTGCAAACTCATGGCACTATCCTCGGCATTGCTTCAATCAAACAAATTCCCTGCATTTTATTTACTGAAGGATTAAGACCTGAACAAGCCGTGATTGACAAGGCTGAACAGGAAGGTATTTTTCTTTTGGCAAGCCAACTGACAACGTTTCAAATTGGAGGACAACTTTATAAACTTTTATTGGAGGAGGAAAGTAATATAAATAATGAGTGATACAAGATTCCCACAAATCGATTTTATCATTAAAAGAGAGGGGTCGGATGAGTCATCCCTTATTCAGGTATTAAATGGAACACAGGAAACATTGGGTTACCTTCCCAAAGAAGCCTTGATATACATTTCAGAAAAACTTGATATTCCTTTGTCCCGAATTTATGGAATCATTACTTTTTATAATTTTTTCAAAATGGAAAAAGATGCAGAACATGTCATTAATGTCTGCATGGGTACTGCCTGTTACGTTAAGGGCGCTGAAACTATTGTAAGAAAGTTAGAAGCTGAACTGGGAATTAAAAGTGGAGAAATCACTCCTGACGGTAAATTTTCCATTCGAGAAGTTCGCTGTATCGGAGCATGCGGTATGGGGCCGGTTATATCCATTGATACTGAGGATATCTATGGTCGAATAAATCCTGACATGATCCCGGAAATATTGAGCAAATATCAATGAAAGAGCTCTCAATGAATATTCTGGATATTTTGCAAAATTCTGTCAATGCAAAGGCAAAAAGTATCCAGCTGCATATCGTTGAAAACAGTGCTTCTGATTTGTTGGAGTTTTCTGTAAAAGACGATGGCAAAGGCATGGACCAGGAAATGACGAAAGCGGTATTTGATCCTTTCACTACCAGCAGTACAACAAAAAAAGTCGGGCTTGGTCTACCTTTTTTAAAAATCCAAGCGGAAATGTGTAATGGTTCTTCTGAGATCACAAGTCAACCCGGAAAAGGCACTACGGTTCGCTTTCGTTTTCAATTATCGCATGTGGACCGCCCTCCCATGGGTGATCTTGCAGGCACCTTGTCAATGATGTTTACTTTACATCATCAAGTTTTGTTTCATGCGCTTTATGAGAAAGATGGCAAATCATTTGAAATCAGCACGGAACAGCTGAGAGAAATTATGCAGGATGTTCCATTGAATCATCCCAAAGTTGCTTTGGGGATTGAAGAATTTATTCGTGAGCAGTTGATAGAATTATAGGGAGGTAAAAACATTATGGCAAAAATCAATTCTTTGGAAGAGCTAAGGAAAATTCGCGATCAGGCGAAAGAGTCTATGGTAGCTCGCAGCGGAAATGCAAAAGTTAAAATTTTTGCAAGTATGGGTACGGTTGGAATTGCTGGTGGCGCTCGAGAAGCTTTAAAAGCAATGATAGATGAGCTTGAAAAGAGAGACTTTCATGAAGTGGACATCATTGAAAGCGGTTCAATGGGTCTGGATCGAGAAGAACCTGTAATTTCAGTCGAACGTGATGGCTATCTGACTACTTATGGCAGAGTAACTCCGGACATGGCCCGACAAATTATAGCCCAGCATGTTATTAATGGTCAAATTGTTAGCGAGTGGGTGATTGCGAGGAACAAGAAATAATGAAAATTTATCGTATTCATGCTCTGATATGTGCCGGTGGACAATGTATCACTGCCGGGGGCGACAGCTTTGAGGAAGCCTTGAAACGCGCCATTACAGAAAAAGGGCTGGAAGACGAAATTCAAGTAGTGGAAACTGGTTGTATGGGAGCTTGCGAAAAAGGACCTATGATGGTTGCTTACCCTGAGGGAATCCTTTATGTACATCTAAAACCAGAGGATGCCAATGAAATTGTTGAAGAACACTTTTTAAAAGGTCGTCCCGTACAGCGCCTGATGTGGAAAGAAGCTGACGGCAATTTTCCAACGCTGGATCAGGTGCCCTTTTTTGCTCATCAAACCAAAGTGGTGCTTCGCAATTGTGGTTTGATTGACTCTGAGAATATTGAAGAATTTATCGCTAGAGAGGGTTACAGCGCTTTAGCCAAAGCGTTATCTTCCTTGAAACCCGAAGAAATCGTTGACGAAATCAAAAAATCAGGACTCAGAGGACGAGGAGGAGCAGGTTTTCCCACTGGACTCAAATGGGAATTTGCAGCCAAAGAAGTATCCGATCAAAAGTATGTCGTTACCAATGCTGACGAGGGAGATCCTGGCGCATACATGGATCGCTCGATTATCGAAGGTGATCCTCACACAATTATTGAGGGTATGGCCATTGCTGGATATGCCATTGGTGCTTCCAAGGGATATATTTACTGTCGCGCTGAATATCCTATTGCCATTAAGCGATTGGATTTAGCTCTTAAAAATGCTAGAAAATTTGGCTTACTAGGAAAAAATATTCTTGGCTCTGATTTTAATTTTGACATTGAGGTGAGAATGGGTGCTGGAGCTTTTGTGTGTGGCGAAGAAACAGCACTTCTTCGTTCGATTGAAGGCAAGCGAGGGGAACCTACAAATAAGCCTCCTTATCCTTCTCAAAAAGGCCTTTTTGGTCATCCTACCGTGATCAATAATGTTGAAACTTTTGCAAATATTCCTTTCATTATTGCTGAAGGTTATGAGAAATTTCGACGTATTGGCACTGAAACCAATCCAGGCACTAAAGTATTTTCACTTGCTGGAAAAGTGATTACTACCGGTCTCATAGAAGTGCCTCTTGGCATCAGTCTCCGTAAAATTATCTACGATATCGGCGGTGGCATTCCCAATGGAAAGAAGTTTAAAGGTGCACTGATGGGTGGACCTTCGGGAGGAGTTGTGCCAGCCTCTAAGCTTGACACTCCAATCGATTTTGAATCTTTGCAGGAAATTGATTCCATGATGGGTTCCGGTGGCATGATCATTATGGATGAAGATAGTTGTATGGTGGATATTGCCAAATACTTTCTCAAATTTACCGTGGATGAAAGCTGTGGCAAATGCACTCCCTGCAGAGAAGGTACTCGCCAGATGCTTGAAATTCTTGAACGAATCTCATCTGGCAAAGGCAAAGAAACTGATCTTGAAGACCTTTTGAGTTTAGCAAAAACCATCCAGCAAACTTCCCTTTGCGGTTTGGGTCAAAGCGCTCCAAATCCTGTCATTTCAACCATCCGATGGTTTAGGGATGAATACGAAGCTCATATCAAAGACAAAACATGCACTGCAGGAGTGTGTTCAATGAAAAAACCAACATTGGAGGTAAAGAAAAATGCAAAAAAAATCGCTCATTGAAAAACTTCATGATATCCAGGAAAACCAAAAGAATACCAACCATCTGCCAAAAGATATGATCATCGAAGCAGCAAAAGAATCAAATGTTTCACTTTCAAAAGCATTTGGCGTAGCTACTTTCTATACTATGTTTTCCACTCAAAAAAGAGGAAAGCATATTATTCGCATCTGCCAAAACCAATCCTGTCATATGGCCAATTCAGCCTTAGTAGTTGATGAGCTAAAAAAAACATTATGCATTGATTTTGGAGAAACTTCGGAAGATGGCCTTTTTACTCTCGAACACAGCAGTTGTCTGGGCATGTGCTCTATTGCTCCCTGCATGATGATAGATGATCGTCCCTATGGTAACCTTACTCCAGGTAAAGTGGTGGAAATCATTCATTCCATAAAGGTAGGTGCTTAACAATGAAATTCTATCGAACACATATTTTGGTTGCTACGGATGCCAAAAGCTTAGTCATTGGATCCCGACAAATCCAGGAATTATTGGAAGAAACTATCCGGAAGCATCATTTGGAAGATGAGATCAAAGTGGTTCCAACCGGTAGCCTGGGATTTGAAGATATCGGGGTAGCTATGATGATTTACCCTGAAGGTATTGTTTATGCGCCTGTAACACCCTCTGACATTGAGGAAATCGTAGTTGAGCATCTTTTAAAAGGCAGAGTATTGCAAAGACTGAAAAATAATCCAAAAACTGCCCATGTTACCAAAGGCCTCATGGCTAATCAGACCATTCTTGATATCCAACAGAGAGTAGTTCTTGAAAATGTAGGAATCATTGACCCGGAAAACATTAATGAATATATTGCCAGAGATGGTTATTCCGCTATTGAAAAAGCGCTTTTTCAAATGAAGCCCTATGACGTTATCGAAGAAGTAAAAGCTTCGGAATTGCGTGGAAGAGGTGGAGCTGGCTTTCCTACGGGACTTAAATGGGATTTTACCTACAAAGCCCAAGGAGAAAAAAAGTATGTCATCTGCAATGCCGACGAAGGAGAGCCAGGAACATTCAAAGATCGTGAAATCATGGAAGGTGACCCCCACAAACTCATCGAAGGCATGATGCTGGCTGCTTATGCTACCCATGCTAATTATGGATATATCTATATCCGGGGAGAATACGCTCTTTCCATCAGACGTCTTGAAAAAGCTATCGAAGATGCTCGTGCTGTTGGCCTTCTGGGCAATAATATTCTTAACTCGGGCTTTAATTTTGACCTGGAAGTTTATCGAGGCGCTGGAGCTTATGTATGTGGTGAAGAAACCGCCTTGATTGAATCAATTGAAGGCAATCGTGGAGAACCCAGAAAAAAACCCCCTTATCCACCAAGCTGTGGTTTATGGAGTAGACCTACCGTGGTCAATAATGTGGAAACTCTGGCTAATATACCTTCCATTATTCGCTATGGGGGAGAATGGTACAAAAAAATTGGAGTTGAAGGATCCCGGGGAACAAAATTGTTTAGTCTCATGGGGGACCTTAATTGGAAAGGTGTAGTGGAAATCCCTTTTGGCACTCATTTGTCAAAAATTATATCCAATCTCGGACTTGGCATTATCCAGGGAAAATCTTTAAAAGGAGTTATTCTTGGAGGATCGTCAGGCTTTTTAATTCGTCCTGATGAATTGGAAACTCCTGTTGATTTCCATTCGCTGGCTCAAATTGAAGCAGGACCAGGATCGGGTTCGATAGTGGTGATGGATGAGCATCGTTGTATTTTGGACATGATCATTAATATTGCCCAATTTTTTGAACATGAAAGTTGTGGCAAATGCACTCCCTGTCGAAATGGAACCAATCAAATTGTTGCTATTCTAAAGCAAATCTCCTATGGCAATGGAAAACTGGAAGACCTGGACCATTTGGAAAGCCTTGGATATACTATGACGCAAACTTCATTTTGTCCTCTGGGGCAAACTGCTCCAAATATCATGCTTCAAGCAATCAAAAAATATCGCAAGGAAATTGAATCACATATTGTCGAAAAGAAATGCCCTGCCAATATCTGTACTTTTCATGAAGAAAATACTTTAGAGGAGAACAATTAGGAGTAACAATGAAAATAACAAAAAAAATAAAAATATTTGCTACATCAGGGAGGTTTTAAAAAAAATGAGCGATCAAACTGTGAAAATAAGCATCAATGGCATATCTCATGAAGTGCCCGCCCATAGCACTATTCTTGAAGCCTGCGAAAAAGCGCATATCCACATTCCAACTCTGTGCTATCTTGAAGAGATTTGCGAACAAGGTTCCTGTGGAATTTGTGTGGTGGAAGTGGCCAAAGCGCGAACTCTTCAAAGAGCCTGTATCACTGAAGTATTTGATGGCATGGAAATTCAAACCCATACCCCCCGCGTACTGGAAGCAAGAAAAATCGTAACAGAACTCATTCTTGCCAATCATCCAAAAGATTGTCTTTCCTGTGATGCCAATGAATCTTGTGATTTGCGTCAGCTTACTTATGATTTAGGTATTTCTGAAGTGCGTTTCAATAAAACACGCGAAAAAGATTTTGAACTTGACTTGACCTCACCCTCTTTCAAGCGGGATATGAACAAATGTATACTATGCCGTAGATGCGTTGAGGTTTGCGAAAAGATTCAATCCGTTTCTGTTATTGACGTTGCAGGAAGAGGCGTGGAGAATCGAATTGCAACTTTTATGGATCATGGTATCGGCGATTCATATTGCATCAACTGCGGTCAATGTGTACTGGTATGTCCTACAGGTGCCCTGATCGAACAAAGCGAAATCAATCAAGTATGGAAAGCATTGGCTGATCCAAAGAAAATCGTCCTTGTTGAAACTGCTCCTGCTGTTCGAGTTGCTATTGGCGAAGAGTTTGGGCTACCGGCAGGATCTCTGGTAACCAAACAAATGGTAGCTGCTTTAAGACGTTTAGGTTTCAGCAAAGTTTTTGACACTCAGTTTTCTGCTGACCTGACTATTATGGAAGAAGGTTTTGAGCTTATTGGTCGAGTAAAAAAAGCATTAGGGATGGACAAAGGTGAATATCACGGTCCTACCAATTTACCTATGATTACTTCCTGTTCTCCGGGTTGGATTAAGTTTGCAGAGCATTTTTTTCCAGGCATTTTGGACCATCTCTCCACATGCAAATCCCCTCAACAAATGTTTGGTGCAGTGGCCAAAACCTATTATGCTGAAAAATTGAATGCAGATCCCAGAGACATTGTAGTTGTTTCAGTTATGCCCTGCGTCGCCAAGAAATACGAAGCAAAAAGACCCGAAATGAATAATGCCTTCCACTACTGGAAAAATAAGCTTCACCTTTCGGATAGTGATTCATTCCAGGACGTGGATTTTGTACTTACTACCCGAGAAGCTGCCCGTATGATGAAACAAGCCGGTTTGTTCCTGCCTGATCTTCCCGATGAGGAATTTGATCAACCTTTGGGGATGTCCACGGGAGCAGCAACTATTTTTGGATCATCGGGAGGAGTTATGGAAGCAGCCATCCGTACTGCCTATGAAGTACTCACCGAGGGTCCCCTCCCCAAAATTGACTTTGAAGAAGTTCGGGGTCTTCAGGGTATCAAATCAGCCACGCTGGATATCAAAGGGCTTGAGTTAAAGATAGCCGTTGCCAATGGCCTTGGAAACGCAAGAAAGCTTCTTGAACAGGTTGCTAAAGGCGAATCCCCCTATCACTTTATTGAAATCATGACCTGTCCCGGGGGATGTATCGGCGGTGGAGGCCAACCTTATCCCACCAATACTGAGGTTAGGGAAAAACGAATGAAAGCAATATATTGCGAAGATTGCAATCTTCCCATCCGCAAATCTCACGAGAACCCCTCCATTACTGCCATATACAAAGACTTTCTCACTCAACCCAACAGTGAAAAAGCCCATCATCTTTTACATACAAAATATACTCAGCGTGATATTTACGAGGAAGCCAAAAAAAGATAAAGCTTTTAGCCCGAAAAAAGTTAAAAAAAAGTGGCAACAGCATATGCTGTTGCCACTTTTTTATTAGATTTAAAAACGTTGTTTAATTAGTTTTTATAATGTAACCAAAGAAGAGTGCAGGCCTTCAATTTTGCCAAGATCGGTCATTAGTTGCTCTATTTCTGAAGGATTATCCATCAGCGTCAAAATGATAATTCCGCATTCAGAACATACTTTATCGTTTGCTTCATGGAAGCCCATACGATTTTGAATGATGCATCCGTGTTTGGTGAGTACTTCCTGGACTTTTATCGCGCTATTAATTCTTTTGTCAATTCTCATGGCTAATACATTGCATTTCATGATAATCCCTCCGTTTAAATAATTTAGTGGTAAAAATTATAACATAAATATGCCAATTGATAGAAAGCATTACTTGAACTTTCAGTAAAAAAAAACTATTTTATTAAGTAATTTAAAAAACCTGCGGCGAAGGTACGCCTGAAAGCAAGGGGATAAAGAAATTGAGCATAAATAACGAAATCAGCGAGAAAGACAGGAACTCACCTCATCGAATAGGAGTGATTTCCATCCTTATTTATGATCGTTTAAATACTGCTCAACAAATCAATGCACTACTCTCCGAGTTTGGTCATCTTATCATTGGTAGAATGGGACTTCCTCATCAATTACACCATATTTACTTGATTGCAGTAATGGTGGAAGGAACTGTGGAAGAAATAGGAGCGTTAAGTGGCAAGTTAGGCATGATCCCTCAAGTAAGCGTAAAATCGCACGTCAGTAAATGGGAGGAACAAGATCATGCTATCGACCAGTTCAAGAAGTTTAAAACGTAGCTATGTAGCCACTGAAAGCTCAAAGCTCCAGGCTTTTGTTAATGATGAAATTCTGAACAACGAACTTGAAAACGCAAAAGAACCAGATAATCAAGCTTTCAGGGATATTCTGGATAAATCATTATCCATACAATCATTAAGTCCAGGTGAATTGGCATCATTAATTAAAATAAATGATCCAGAACGATGGGCAGAAATGTTCAAAACAGCAGCTGCTATCAAACAAAAGGTATACGACCATCGCATTGTCATGTTTGCGCCATTATACTGTAGCAACAAATGCATTAATAACTGCCTTTACTGTGGATTTCGAAGCGACAATCATCATCTGCTTCGCAAACAACTATCGCTCAAAGAAATTGAAGAAGAAACCAGGCATTTGGCTGGAGTTATAGGACATAAGCGATTAATCATGGTATTTGGAGAGCATCCGGATAGCGATATTGACTATATTCTTGATTCCATGAAAACCGTATATCAAGTCAGTGTGCCTGCCCGTATTGGCAAAGGAAGCATACGCAGAGTCAATATCAATGCTGCTCCTATGACTGTGGAGGATTTAGGTCGACTTCACCAAGCAGGCATTGGAACTTATCAAGTGTTCCAGGAAACTTATCACCAGGAAACTTATCGAAAGCTTCACCCCGAGAATACTCTAAAAGGATTTTTTAACTGGAGATTATTTTCTATGCATAGAGCCATGGAGGCAGGGATTGATGATGTAGGAATTGGAGCTCTTTTTAGCTTATATAACTGGCGATTTGAACTTCTTGGCCTGCTTTCCCATGCAATTGAGCTTGAGGCTGAGTTTGGCATAGGTCCTCACACTGTATCTTTTCCACGCATGGAATATGCTACTGAAGCTCCTTTTTCTGTTCAAAGTCCTTTCCGGGTTAGTGATGAAGATTTCAGAAAAATAGTCATTTTATTACGATTGGCTATCCCTTATGCAGGCATGATTATAACTGCTCGTGAACGTCCATATATCATCCGGAGTCTTTATCCTGTTGTGACTCAGCGGGATGCATCCTCCTGCATCGAAATCGGGGGGTACCATCTTGAAAAAAAACAGCAGGAAAGAGAGCAACAACAATTTGAACTTGGTGATACCAGGTCTCTGGATGAAGTTATTGCTGAACTTGGCCAACAGGGATATATCACTTCGTTTTGTACAGCAGGATACCGTTGCGGCCGAACGGGGGACCATATCATGGGCTTGCTAAAAAGCGGAAAAGAATCCTGCTTTTGCAAACTAAATGCTGTCTTAACTTATCGCGAATGGCTGGACGATTTTGCTTCACCTGAAACAAAACGGATTGGCGAAATCGTTATCAAAAAAGAAATGGACGAAATAATGAAAACCATGCCAGCAGGATTGACATCAAAAACTATGGAATATTACAATCGCATAGCTTCTGGCGAACGCGACCTGTTTATTTAAAGGAGTAAAAAGAATGAGTACCAATCTAAAAACTATGCGATGGCATATTGGCATATTTGGACGAACCAATACCGGTAAGTCGAGTTTTATCAACTGGCTGAGTCAACAAGATGTGTCTATAGTTTCACCAATACCCGGTACTACCACTGACCCAGTGGAAAAAACAATGGAGCTTCTTCCTCTGGGTCCCGTGGTATTTATCGACACTGCTGGAATAGATGATATCAGCGAATTAGGTCAGAAACGTATCAGAAAAACACAGGATATACTTGGAAGAATCGATATGGCAGTTCTGGTATCTGATGCATCAGATTTTGGCTCGTATGAAGAAAAATGGATACATCAGCTTAAAGAGAAGAATATTCCATTTTTAGTGGTATTAAATAAAATCGACTTGATGCCTTCAAGCGCTGCAAGCTTCGACGTGATAAAAGCGTTGGGTTTTCCATGTATCGCTTTGAGCAGTAAATTTGGAGAAGAAGAGGATCGCAATAAGGTAAAAATCCTCCTAAATAAAATGCTCCCTGATAAAAAATGGCTGGAAACACCTTTACTGGAAGGCTTGGTAAAAGCAAGAGCATTAGTAGCGCTGGTCATTCCAATCGATCAGAGCGCTCCCAAAGGTCGTATTATTCTCCCTCAGCAACAAGTTATCCGTGAAGTACTTGATCGCAAGGCGATTAGCATAATCCTCACACCCGAGCAAATTCCCAGGATGGACCAGTATCTTTTCAGAAAACCCGACCTTATGATTACTGATTCACAGGCATTTGGTGAAGTTTTTCAGCTTTGTCCTGATGAAATACCCTTAACCAGTTTTTCCATATTGTTTGCAAGACAGCGAGGTCAGTTTGATACCTTATTGGAAGGAGCTTTTCATCTCAGAAAGCTCAAAAAAGGAGACAGGGTAGTCATTATGGAGGCTTGCTCCCACCATCCCACCAGTGATGATATTGGAAGATGCAAAATACCGCGCTGGTTAAATGCATACGTGGGATCAGAAATTAATACCCAGGTGGCTTGTGGTCATTCGCTACCTGAAGATTTGATGAATGTTAAGCTGGTTATCCAATGTGGATCATGCATGTTGAATCAAAGAGAAGTATTTCATCGAATTCAACATATCAGGAACGCAGGGATTCCCGTTACCAACTATGGCCTGGCTATTGCAGAAATGAAGGGCCATCTGGATCGAGCCATTCGCCCGTTGGGACTATCAGATATTACGCATCCAGAATTGAAGGAAGGACAAGCATGAAAAACCTGATTGATAAATTAGGCGAAAAGCACTCTTTAACAAAGGAAGAATGGATTTCTCTTATCCAGCAACCTTATCATGAAGTTTCATCATATGCATTTGAAAAATCGCAAAAAGCGCGCAAACCTTATTATCAGAATGAAATATATATAAGAGGTTTGATTGAGTTTACTAATATTTGTACAAATGACTGCTTCTATTGTGGAATTCGCCGAAGTAATTCTCAAGCCAGAAGATATCGGCTAAGTAGTGATCAAATCTTGAAAAGCTGCGAAACTGGATACAAGCTAGGTTTTCGTACTTTTGTTTTGCAGGGTGGAGAAGATCCTTTCTTTAA
>CAZMFK010000007.1:0-17936 GCA_964565545.1 uncultured Caldisericota bacterium
GCTTTGAGTACTTTTCCTGAATATGTCATGTTTTATGATACCCGCTACGAAGAAAATATTGGTAACCAAAACTATGCGCCTCATTATGGCTGTGGCGAACCTATATACCAGAAAAAAGACAAAATGACTACCAACCCCTTTGTTGCAGAAGGCGATACCCGCCTGACTGACGTTACGGTCGATCGAAGCGGTAATATGATTGAGTATGCCGCTGGTACTACCGTCACTCCTGGCGATGCTGACATTGGTTGGAGACTCCATCCCCTTTATACTGACCTCGACGAAAATGGTCAACCCTATCTCGATAACCAGGGATCTCCTGTACGTCTTTACTGGAAGTATCTTGATGGTTTCCAGTTCAACAATCTGTTTACTGATGTTTATGATAGCAAGTATATTAAAAACCAGGAATACGATCCCGGCGAAATGATTTATTTCGATATGAACAATGACGGTATCTTCAATATTGGTGATATCCGCCTCAGCGAAGGTATTTTCTCCGGCGTTCCCGTGGATTGCGGTTCAGTGCTCAAATTTGCGCAGGAAACCTGGTACCACGAGTATCCTGCTCGTATGGTCACGATGGGACTCAATGGCGACCCCCGCTATGTGGATATCGAAGTTTTGCCAGGCACGCTTCCTCTGGAAGTTAGTTTTGACCCTCCACTCAAAGTGGAGCAGACATCCAAAGTCCGTATTTCACTCAATCGACCTATCGAAAATGATGAAAAAATTTATATTTCCATTCGTGGACCCAAACCTGGCGAAGTGGAAGGCGCGGAAGACCGACCTTTTGCAGTAGCTGCAGAAGGACCCCTGTCCAGCTTTGAACCTCCTGACCCAGAAAATGGCTATCTCAACCCTCCTGGCTGGCCAGTAAGTGGCAGTCGGCAGTTAAATGGCTGGTCTTATGGTGACAGCCTTCGGTCTAATGCTATTGCGCTTTGGGGTGGCGGACCCGATGGCTTCAAGATTGGCAATACCGTCTTTACGCACATGTACCTGGGCGAAGATGGTATGATGGCTTTGGTTCCTTCACAGCTTTCCAATGACTGGATGATGATGTACCAATACCGATATGAAAGCTATACCCAGTATGGCTATCCCTATCAGGGAGGACGACCTTATCCCTACAGTTTTGCGGGGTATTCTTCCTATCCCCAGCGTTGTTATATGAATTGGCCTATGCTTAACTTTAATAGCTACTATAATAATTATACTAGGTACTATGATACCAATTGGCAGTGGCAGCAAGGTTATGTCCAATCAGAAAGAATGTTCAGGAAAAATGTTGCCTGGGTTATGCCTCTGGGCGGACAATGGCATGTACCCGGCGGGCCCAGTCTCTATGCTCAATATGGTTATCCCCCGGCTTACTATGGTTATGTTCTTCGTGATGCTGATCAGCCCTTGTTTCCTTATGGAGTTTATTACAAAAAAACTAGCGATTATGTCCGGGTTGTATGGAAGATTGTTACCTGGCCCTTTAACAATGGAAGATGGAACTGGAACGAACCTTTCCACTCCGCAACAGGATTTGCTACTCCCCTGATACGTCAATGGACCTCTGAATTTGACGTTATTTTATATCGGGATGGCACGGTTACCTTCAACTATAACCGGGTGCGCATTCCTACTCGCAGATTCCGTATGCTCGATAACGACAACGAGCCATACGACATGGATCACACCAACTTTGTGGACACCGATCCTGGCAATTGCAACTCTAATACCTGGACGGGTCGGGTCTATCTGCCCTATATCGGTATTGTCAATGGCGTGGAAGGCAAACGTGCCTTTTCTCATCGAAGTTATCAATACAGCACCAATCCCAACGCCCGTACCTTCGAAAGTCCCGAAGGACTGACCATTGGATGGATTGTACCTGAAGATCCTGACCTTGACCTTACCAATGCTCGTATTTTCGAAGACTATGTCGTTTTAGACAAAGACAACCCGTATTATGAATTTGAACATACTCCTTATCGTGGTTCAGCCCATGATGGATTCCATGGTGCTGATGGCTTTTTGGCAGGTACTTCCCTTTTCAACCAGTTTGAAATTCGTGCCTATTCTGAAAGGGGAGGTATTCGCAAGCCCGCCCCTCTGGATTCAGATTTTACAGGTAGTTATACTTCGAATTATATTGATCCCTTCTGGAAGCGTGCTCTTTTCAACAAAGCTGAGTGGCAGGAAAATTACCGCAAAGAACCTTTCTTTATCATCCCGGTAGAACCAGTTAATACCATGCCCAACGAGCTTCGCGACTCCTACGATTGCTTTGCTTTCTTGAAGTATGATATAGCCCCTGAAGATTTGGATTTGATTCCCAGCAAAGCCTGTTTGGATATGGTTTCTTCCAGGCAGCCCTCAATCTCTTATAGAGTACTCAACAAAAACAATCCCAACGATGTCAATGATCCCTATGGCACTGAGCTGACCGTGCCCAAGTGGTATGCAGGAAATGGCGCGCAGGTGGATCCCGACGGATCCTATAACTGGGGTATTATGCTTGATGGCAAGGGGCGCTATGGCAAGCCTGCCATAATGAATTACAATGCCCATGGCGCTGGCATTGATTATTTGTTTACTGCCCAGTTATCCGGAGCAGGAGTTTTTAGACGTTATATCGTGCAGGTCAATACCAACGGTACTGCCGATGCATGGCGCTGGTTTGAAGCAGATATGCCCGGTCAGGTCTTTGGTGCTCTGGATCAGCATGATATGCTTTATTCCATCCGTTCACAACAAATATCCAATTTGGCACAATTTGATCCCCTCAACGGTAACGGAGACCCGATTGCCCGATGGTACAAAGTACCTGACCCCTTTGATGGGGGCACTGGTTTTACCGATACGGACTGCTCCGATCATGTATTGGATATATTGATGAAATTGGTGGAAGACGATTATGGTTTTCCTTCTCTGGGTTTTATTACTTCCAAAGATAAATTCGGTCTTTTCCAGGGCAATCCTGCAGTAAGAGATCGCGCAGGCAATATGCCCGAAAACAACAACACTAACGTAGCTAATGCCTTTTTAAGTCCTATTGTTTCCTTTGGTGTTCCGGTAGTCATTATGAGCCCTGAAGAAGACTTCAATGGAGGAGTCGGTCTTGGAGTGGCCAATCCTAAAAATGCTGACACTCCTTTGACTATACGGCTTTATTCCACCAACCTTATCTTTGATTACAATTCATCCAACCAGCATCCTACGGATTATGTCTGGGACAATGGTCCGGGCATTGATTACCTTGGCTATCAACAAATAAAAGTCATTCCTTCTGATCCAGTACTCAACTTTGCAGAAATGAACATAGTGGACCGCTCGCTTCAGCTTTCTCGTGAAAACTACACCGCTGGCAACAATCCCTGGTCCAAACTCCCACCACCCAATCCACAGATTAAAGCTCATTATGATCCTATTCTTTACGATTGGGCCCAGTTCCGTTCTTATCCTGGAGGTCAAACCCATACCGGTAGAGCTTTGCCGATGGATCCTTCCATTCCTCATCAGGGAAGTGGTAGAAATGCTTATCCAGCTTTGCAGTCTCGGCAATTTTACAAATTAGGTACTGAGTTTTTCCCCATGACTGATTATGGCATCTTTTTTGCCCTTCGTGACATGGGTCGCAACCATTATACTTTCGATCCCTTATTGGTAATGCCCGAAGCCCTAAGACTCCAGCGAATTATCATTCGCGGACCTTTTATGTATCCCAAAATTTATAGCGAGCCAGATGCCAAGATTGACACATCCTACCGATATGAAGGCATCGAAAATGTTCCCGTTACTTACGATACTTCTGGCGAAATTGTGATTGACAGTACCAATAGCCCCTTATGGACGATTGCAGGCTCAGGGTATAACCGAATAATCAATTATGCTCGTTCTTTGCCATACAATATTCCTGAAAATGAAAAGAACAAATATGCCCGTTATACCCATAGCCTATACTATGGTACTTCGGGTGGGAGCCCCATGGGATTGTATTATGAAGGTGACAGGATCCGCCCTGGCGGAGGCCAGTCTCAACCTGCTGCCTGGTTTACCAATGCAGCATTTACCGGTTATAATTTCTGGTCGCCTTCTGCAGTTTATCAGACACCTTATTTTAACGATACTGTCCCTGAAGCTTTCAATAACCGTGGTGTTCATTTCGTGATTCTTGATGAAATTATTCCCACGGGACACGGCAAAATAGAAATCATAGTCGAAACCTCTGACGGCACGATCAAGCACTATCAGGATTGCTGCCAGGAAAATGCTCCTGAGGGCATTACAGTGGAAGGTATTGAAATCCTGGGTGCTCCCAAAGCATTGATCGTTGATCAGGGCAATAGCATTGAGCTTACATTAAAAGAATACGACCGAAAGGGTGATCAGGATCACCCTGTCTCAAATCCTGTTACCAACAATGCTGTTCTGGTTGCCTGGCAGGATCGTGGCGTCATTAATCCCATGACTGGAGATTTAATGGGAGCTGGCGATGGCTGGTTGAGCAATCCTCCCAGATCCTCTGACTTTACCAATATTGGCAGAATGTACCTATCCAACGACGATTTGAATAAAGACGGCAAAATATCCTTTAATGACTGGGAAACAGAAATTCTGGGAAGCTATGATTTAGCTACCAACACCTGGTCCTCCGGTTTGATTGATGCTCGTACTTTTCAGCGTGGCAATGGCAAATATCGGATGGAATTTACAGATCAGAACAAAAGCCTCATTGATACCATCGGTATCGATTTTGGTGGGCTCAACCTTCGTCAAAAAAATACCTACACTCCTTCCGATGGGGTGATTGGAGATGATGAAGTCCTTCCTATCATTATCAATGCATATAAATATGGTGACGACAACAATGATCGAGGATTTACTCCCTTATACAATCTCCCGGGACGCTTCCCTGAATTTTCCCATGAAGTTTATCTAACCGGACGGATTGAAATCCCGGTGAAATCCCAGGCATCGCTGGTGGTGACTACTGTTCCTGATGTACTAACTGCTGGTGTTCAGCCCGAGCTCCAGGATCCCACAGAGCCACTTACTTTTGTAGTTACAGATGAAGCTGGAGCTCCGGTAGATCTCTTGAATATGGCCCGACATAATATTCGCAATACTGCCTTTGAAGATGTTGATACTTTGGCATTAGAGCGTGCAATCTGGAATGGTTTATTCAAAGATCCTCATCCTGAGCCTTTACCTCAGTACTACTGGGTGCGAACAGATCTTCACAATGATGACGGTACACCCATTGGCAACACTTACCTCTTTTCCAATCAATCAGGTCGGTTTGAGCCCATATCTTTTGATATTGAGCAAAGCGCTTCCGGAAAATATGTATTTAACGGCTTTACTGCTAACGATGCTGGTAGCTTTGATGTATTCATCTATACTCCGGATCGACGCAAAATGGGCGTTGCATCGGTAAAAGTTGAGCTTCCCAATGTGACATATCATATAAGTAATATTAATGATACTTCCAACACTTCGCATATGTCTCCCGGCAACCCTGATTTTGTCATGACTGCCGGAGATAACAACATCTACCGCATTCGTGTACAGGTAAAGGATGCTCAGGGACGTCTTGTGACTGGAGTTGGACGTTCTGTTTCAATTTGTGGAGGAGGCAATCAGGAAGTTTCTCGCTTTACTCCCTTTATTACTGCCCATCAAAATTATTACCGAGCTATCAAACCCTGGTACTGGCATTTCTATGGAATGGGACAGGGTGTATGGCGTAGAAGTAGTTATTATAACGGCATCTCTTCTCAGTATCTTATGATGGCTGAGTCATGGGGTGACCGCTGGAATGCCCATTTGGCTGTAGATACCAACAATAATGGTCGCATTGACTTGATGAACAACGAGATCTCCCGTACACAAACTTTCATATCCGTGGTGAGTTATACAACTATGTATGGAAGCTATGGCTTTTCACAAACTATTGGCAAATCTCACTACAACACTGAAAATGTTAAATATGAAAACAACACTTTTGCTATCAAACCCATGTATGATATCAACCAAAAGCTTAATCCCGATCCGGGCTGGGGTTTTGGAGCTATTTACAACCGACCCTACTATACCGAAGGCAATTACGGAATGGTTTTTGCCAACTTTGACAAACTGGGCAATAATACCATTTATAACCAGTGGGTAACGCTTTCCAATACCGACTCGCTTAATCTGGACGTCAACGGTGAAACTGAATTTTACATCTTTGGAGAAGATGTTTTTGAAGTTGGAGGATTGATTGGTAAAAATAATTGGTCCATTTCTCCATGGGCTGACGTAGCAGGCGCTCCTTTCAACTATACTCCCACCTCCCCCAATCATATTGTTTCCCGCTATGGCAAACAGGTTGTTCTTCCTGCCTCCTACCGAGGTCGTATTGCTTATACTACTGCTGCAGACTATGCCTATCGTTTGGATTGGGACGGGATGCCTTCCCATGTTGCCAAAATGAGACCCCCTCGATTGGAAGTCCTGGATGCTGAAACCCTACAGCCTCTCGGAAAAGCTTTTATGGATGAAAACTCCTATGATTTGATTTATGGAAAAGACAATCACGTGCTCTTCAATCTCTATGCTGCTGATCCCCGGGACCTTCCGGTTAAAAGTGATATGCAGCTGGTATTGGCTGGCAACAACGCTGAATTTCGCATTACAGGTAGGCTTCAACAACAAGGAACCAATCCAGGCGATCCCTCTTCAACCACTATGATGATTACTCCAACCGGTACAGGACTCACCACCATTAGTCTGGACACCGTCACTAAAAACTCCTTAAAGGATCTCATGAGCATTCCACGTGATCCTATTTCAACTGACCCTCCTTTACCCGAATATTACTATATGCTTGACCTGATTAACTTTGACACCGCCAAAGGCTTGCAAGTACGAATTGAAACTGTTTCAGGACCTTTAACCCTTGAAAAGAAGAATAATATTAAAGTGATGATTACTGAAATCGGATCCCAGCACCCTATCGAAGGAGCTGTTGTTACTCTCAGCGGCGCTGGCATTCAAGAAACCAAAACCACCACAAAGGATGGTGTTTGTTTCTTTGATGGATTGATTCCAAGAACCCAGGAACCGATTATTGTGACAGCCAAAAAAGACGGCTACATTGATGGCAGAGATGCCCTGGATATTGGAATGAATGCTGGCAGAAAACAAGAGTGGATTCACTTGAATTCCTCTTCAGGACGTACCAATGAACCGGTTTATGAGATA
The DNA here is from genome assembly GCA_964565545.1 of uncultured Caldisericota bacterium. GTDB lineage: Bacteria > Caldisericota > Caldisericia > UBA6126 > UBA6126 > T3SED10-260. Next base: position 7,243 of record CAZMFK010000007.1, read on the forward strand.
TCCGGAACTGTTGAAGAAAACGTACGCCAATTAATGATCAATAAAACCAAAATTGCTATTCAATCTGATCGTAGCTTTAAGGCTTCCATTACACTAAAAGAGGGTATCAATACTGTTTTGATAGAAATGGAAGACAATGAAAATCGCACTACCCGAAAAATACTCAGCATTGAACTCAAAACTACAGGGCCTGCTGTTATTCTGGATGAACTGCTTAAAACCGAAAAATATATTGAAGTTGAACACATTGACGTCAGCGGTATCATTGATCCGGGATCGCTGCTTTGGATCAACAATAAAGCAGCCAGTGTCAGCGGAAGTCGCTTTACCATCCAGGTGCCGGTACAAAAAGGGCAAAACCAGCTAAATATAGTAGCTCGTGACGATCTTGGCAATGAAACTCGCCAGAGCCACCAGGTTTATGTCTATTCGATCCGCAAAATTGAATTTATTCTTGGATCAAGCAAAGCACGTATTGATGGAAAAGAAATTATTATGGAGCAAGCTCCTTTTATTGAAAATGGTCGAAGCTATGTACCTTTGCGTATAGTTTCCGAGAATTTTGGAGCAAAAGTAACCTGGAACCAGGATACTCGAAGCATACTTCTCGAAAAAGGAAACACTCGTATTTACATGACCATTGGTTCATACAAAGCGATAGTAAATGACCGTACGATTGAATTGGATGCTCCTCCGCTTCTTCGAAATGGCCGTACATTTGTACCTGTTCGTTTCGTTTCTGAATGGCTTGACGGTAAAGTCGAATGGAACGAACGCTTGAAAATGATTTTGATTGAATTCCTTTTATAAAATACCATGATCAAAAGGTTTAAGATAGTGACTATCTTGTATAGTGAAGTCAAAAGGGTGAGGTGAGTGAAAGCATGAAGAAACTATTGACTTTGGCTTTAGTACTCGTTTTTGTGTTTAGTTTGATTCCTTCTGCTTATTTATCGATCAGCCAGGAAGCTCAAGCAGTGAGCAAGAATCAAAGTCTTGTCCATCTAATCAGCATTTTGCGACCAGTTGGCTATGAATGGGATGGAGTCACCGAGCTTGATCCACCGAGAGATTTTCCCTGGCAGAGGCCTGGAGAATTAGTATGGGGACGAGAGGGATATTATATCCCCAGCGCTGTACGAGCAAGACAGGATGGATTCCCCATTCGAGTGGAAAACAAAGATGATAATTCCGCTACCAAACCTGTTGCTTATACACAGGTTTATCTTGATGTTACCGCTGAAGGTGGCATTTCCACTCTGAAAAGACCTTTTTATGCAGTAGTGGATAGCGATGGACAGCTTTGGTTTGATGCCGATGGCTATTTCCATGACAGTCGCTATGATGATACTGCAGACCCTATTCCTGAACGTTTTCCTTATGAACCCTTTCTGAATGGCAGATACATCATGGGATCGTGCGATGTTAATCCTAATGCCACGATGGATCCAATAGGAAACAACAATACCAAAGGTCCTTACTTCCTGAACCCTGAAAATATATTCTATAATGCACGTCAATTTTTTTGGGATTACAAGGTGGACCAGTTTTCTTCTGCGACCAACCGTATGTGGCAAATTGGCTGGACTGATTTGGTTGATTATCCTTTTGCAGGCGCTGTAAAAGGTGATATGACCATTTCGGATGGCATAGTGCAATACGACACGCGTGAAGAAGAAGGCGACTGGGACTGGGGCTTGCCTGTAGTAGCATTTAACCCTAATGAGTATCATACCGATCAGGATGGAAATGGTTTTTATACGCCTGGCGACATGACTACCGGCCGACTTCATGAATTTATCTACCGAGCACTGCTTCCACCTTACAATACAGTTAAAGAAGGTGATATTCGCCTTACTCCTGTTTCTATTGAAATGAATGAAGAAATAAAAACCTATCCTCAGGACACTGTGGTTCAAGCAGGAGACTGGGATATTGGCCTGAATTTGATATCTTTTCATGCTTTCGAAAAACATACCGACAATGTCGCGCTTAATTCCAGCTATGATCCCGGAGAATGGATATACCGCCTTCCTTTTGATAATGATACAGTTATTGAGAATTCAGTACGCCTGACGAACGTTAATGGAGCTTGCATCATTAATGCTCAAGGGGTATTTAAAAATTACGGCACTGGCTTGCATCCAGGCGATGCCCTTATTATGATGGAGGTTGTTGAAAGCAATTGCATCGATGATCAAATGCTTGATGTCCACGTACTGAGCGATGTTTATATGGGGCAAAATCCTTCTTATGCTGCAGCAGTACTCCGATCGCAAAATGGCGATCTGGTAACTGCTGCCCAACGCATTCAAAAGTCTACAGTTTTAGATCCTGGCCTGGACGTTAACCGCTACAAAACCTTACCAGGTACCACTTTTCATAATGTTCGCTTTGGTTTCCGAGAATACATAGGTGTGGAGATATTCTTTGACAATGGTATTGACAACCTGATGATTCCCAAAAAACCCCATGATGTCGTGCTTTCTCTTGACCTAAATGACAATTACCGTGAAGGTCGCACTGGAGAACAATTTATTGGAGCCCGAAACTATATTAGTACCCAGGATCTGGGACGGGGATTAACTCCTTTTACTGATAATTACCGATTTTATGATGCTGGGGGTGATCCACAGGATCCTCGCTATGGCTGCGGAGAAGCAATATACTGGCTTCCCGATCCAAACAGCCCTTTGCGCGACCAGGATGCGTTCGGCAACTTACTGGTTAGTGCGGGAGATCGGCGCTTCACAGATGTAGAGCTCGATATAGGGGGGATCATCACCCAATATCAGCGCAACACTACCGTTTCGCCAGGTGATGTTGATGTGGGTCTGCCTCTTCACATTTTTGAAAAAGAAAAGATGTTTATCCCTAACTACGATAAAATTACGCCTGACACTTCTGTTCCCTTTGAATATGACCCTAATTATATTCACCTCTACTATGACTCCAACGATAATGGCGTAGTGGATTTTGGTGACCTTCGCCTTAACCAGATGAAAATTAATGAAGTCATTTATGCTTGTGCTTCTACCGTATCAGGTGGAGACATCTGGTTTTTGGAAAACCGGGTATATATGGTTACTATTGGACAAAATGGCCATTATAACTATATGGATGCTTTTGTGCTTCCTGGTAATATTGGCCTGAAAGTGGATGTCAATCCTCCGCTGATGGTGGAGCAAACTTCCACCGTAACAGTCAGCGTTGATCCTCCTCCTAAAGAAGGAGAAAAAGTTTATGTCAGCCTTCAGGATCCCCAGGCTAATGAATTTAACCTATGGCGACGCCATGTGTTTAATTATATTCAATCTTATGAAAAAGCTCCCTACATAACTACAGGCAAAAACATGAACTGGTACGGAGTTGACAAGGCATGGACTTACGAATTGCCTTTTGATTTCTCCTATTTGGGTCAAACCTATCGAAAAATATATATTTCCTCTAATGGATTCATAAACTTTACCACATTGGATGCTATTGCACGCCCCTTGAACCAGTTTGATGCCCGATTAATGGTATATGGCGATGCTTTACGCCTGGCAACTCCTACGGAGAACTTGTCCATCAGCAATGCAGTAGCAGCTACACCTTTTAACAATGGCACTCAGTCCCAACCCCAGGGTATCTATATATCACAAACCAACGATTCCATCACGATTCGCTGGCGTGCTCAAACCCAATATACAGTTTCTGTTGGTGCAGGCTCCTATCTGGCAAATAATGGCAGTGCTCGTTTTGGACTGGTGGATGCTCAGGTCACTTTATTTGATACAGGTGATTTTCTACTCAATTATATGGTGGATATGGATGTGATACAGCCTCCACCCGTTGATGAATCCTATAAGTACAACAACCGCGTCAACAATATCCGCGGTAACGGTATTATTGCCAATGCTCCTATTGTTGGTATTACTGATGGAATGGGACTTTATGTTACTTCAACAGTTTTCAATGGTCTCAAAAATGTCGCATTGATGGATGGCGTCATTATTGGAAACTCATATGTAGTTCAACCAAGAGCTGGCATACGTTATTTTGCTGCTGAAAAATGGACCATGCAAATTCTTCCCTTCAATGAACCCCATGCTTTTTACCAACGATACAACGAAATAAAGCCCTTCGAAGATTTTGTAGTACTCACTGTTGATAAGCCTACCGCTACTTTCCAATATACCCCCTACCGGGGCACAGCCCGGGAGGTGGGCATCCCTGAGTGGGTTGAAGTCCGTGCCTATAAAGACAAAGGAGGCAGCACCATTGCTCCTCCGGATAGCACTTATACCTATCTTCCTGAGCTAAATTATGCTGATCCAACCGTTTGGCGCTCCAAATGGACCAAACTGGAGTATTGGCGATATCCCTGGGGAGAATTCCAAAAAACCCGCTGGTTTGTCTATCCACCCACCAAAAACCTTATCCCCAGAGAACTATCAGGTACTTATGACTGTTTTGGGCTTGAAAGATTACAAATAGCTCCCGAATCTCTTGAAATACTCCCTTCTCGTACTTGTGTGAGCATATTGGATGAACGACAACCCATTATTTCACTGGATATAAAAAACTTTGACAATCCTCTGGATGTCAATGATCCCAATTCCATGGCTGTTGCTTCTACAAAGCGTACCGTGCTATATCAGGGACTGGATGTCGATTTTGCTTTAGTGGATCACCCTCCTGCAGGCGCTCCTTCAGGAAGCCATTATATATTAATTCCTGCTTCCATGGCAGGATTGTTTAGAGTAGGTGACTACGTCTATATTCAAACCGGACTTTCTACTCCCATGTATCGACGCATCATGGCGATAGCCCCCTCAGGCAGTCGGGTAGCACTTTATTTTGATTTACCTATCGTTGTGGCAGTCCCCAATGGGTCTCAAATCGTACAAAATGCTTTGATTGCCAACTACAATGTCAAGGGCGGAGGTATCAATGGTATGTTCACCACCATTGGATCCGCTGGTCAGCGCTATATTGTCCAGGTGCGTGATGATGGCAACTACGACTTCTGGCGTTGGTACGAGCCACTTGTAGTCGGGCAGGTACGTGGAGTTCTTGATCCCATGGACTGGATATATTCCTGGCAAAATCCCTATGTTTATGATCGCTGGGATACCGGACCCTATGTTTGTAACCCCAACCTGATCCGCACACCTCTTCCTACTGTCATGGGCAGACCTCCTCTTGGTCTTGAGGATATGGACTGCTCCATCGGTCAAAACATTAATCAGATTTGTGGCGATCAACCCGGTTTTCCCCGTTTAGGTGAATGGAGCCCGGGAGACCGCTATGGTTTGTTTGGAAACAATGTGGACGAACACTGGAATTACCCTAACTTTAGAGGCAATCCTCCTCAGGCATACGGAACTATTCTTACCTGGGGTGTTCCCACCTTGCTTTCTCCAAAATCTTATCCCAATCCCACCGATTTTCGTAATGATGATGGCGGAAAGTGCATCATTGTGGCATGGCCCACAGATCCTTCCACTCCTATGAATATTCGCCTTTATACGACTGCTACCTTGCTGGATTACAACAATACCCTACCTCACCCTGGTCACTATATTCTTGAACCGGGAATGGGTATTGATTATTGTGGAGAAGTCTCCATTAAAATTGCTCCAGCCAACCCTGACTTAAATTTCACCGATGTTTCTATTATTGACCATGCCCTACAAAACTCCTGGATAAACTATACTTCTGGTACCAGCGCCCTGCATCCTCTGGATCCTCCCAACCCCCAGGTAGGAGCACGGTATTTCCCTATGGTCAAAAATTTTAATAACGAAGTAAGGGCATATCCCGGCGGGCAAACTCATGCGGGTAGGGTCAGAATCAAATTTTTCAATAAAGAGCATGTTCCGGGTTCAGCATGGAATGCTTACCCTGCCATATGGCGGGATAAATTTGTCAAGCTGGGCACCGAGTATATGCCTCAGACAGATTATGGCATTGCTTTTTATCTTAAATCGCAAAATCCCTATGATCACATATCGTTCTACAATAGTATTCGCCGTATTGAAATCACCGGACCCTTTGCTACACCTAAAAAGGTGATGGAAGATCAGTTGAGAGGAGGCGAGGATCCTTACCTTTTCCGCCTCAATACCCGCTATGAGTATAATGGTTATGAGAATGTTCCTCTGCATTACGATTTTTCAGGAAAAATCGTAGTAGATCCAGCCATTTTTGGCTATCACGAATTTTTCACTCCGGTGCAAAGTGGAATTAACTTTGCACAAGTAACCAATCCGACTGCTCCATATGATTTTATAACTTATCAGGGACAACAGCTCAACCCCTGGATTGTCAACCAGTACGGAGGTTACGATCACAAATGGTCCTATTATGGAGCAGGCCGCTATGGCTATACCGGATGTAGCACCTGGCTGCCCAACACGGTATTCTTGTTTGATGAGCTTATTCCTACTGGACATGGCAAGATTGATATTATGGTTGAGTTTACCAATGGTGCCAGGTACCATTATGCGGATTGCTGCCAGGATCCTCCCATGACTGCTCTTCCAGTGCATGGGATTAAAATCGAAGGAGCTCCTGCGCAGCTTGAAATTGAACAAGATCACCAACTTACACTAACTTTAACAGAAGCAGCAGTTCCCGAACAAGAAACGCAGTATGCCAACAATGCATTGTTGTTGGTTTGGCAGGACAGAGGTATTTATGATCCATTAACTCGACGCATTATTGGCATGGGCGATGGCCACATTACCAATCCTCCCCGTTCCAGTTCATGGTATGAAGTAGGACATCAATACCCTGCTCACCATGACTTAAATGGTGATGGCAAGATTGCATTTGCTGATTATGAAACTGAAATTATGGGTTATTATGATCTGGCTACCAATACCTGGTCCAGTGGTGTGATTGATGGTAGGACTTTTATGCGTGAAAATGGCGAATACACGATGGATCTTTCTGCTTCCAATGGCTCCCAATTGCTGACTATAGGCTATGATTTTGGCGGTTTGCCTGATTCTCGTGCTGAATTTGGTAAAGAACCTGACCATGTTATTTCTCAGTACGAAATCACTCCTATTTATATCAATGCTTATAAATATGGAGATGACAACAACGATAGAGGATTCTCTCCCTTCTGGAATCAGGTTCCTCCAATGGAGTATTCTCATGAAGTGTATTTATCAGGTATGGCCAAGATTGATCCCGTACCGGTCAATCGCCTTATTGTCAATACTACCCCTGAGATTATCACGGCAGGAGTTACTCCTGAGCTGATGGATCCGGAGAACCCCCTTACCTTTATGGTATTGGATGATCAGGGCGAACCGGTTAATTTGTTCCAGGGTGTTCCTGGGCATAACAATAATAATCAAGTACCCTTGCGTAGTCTCCACAATGTTCTCTTCCAGGATCCTCACCCCGATTTCAAGGATATTTTTGGCCCTGATGCTCGTTTGCCCCAATTTTACTGGGTACGTACCGATTTACACAACAATGACGGCACTCTTTACGACAATCATTCCATATACCTTTCTGCTATGGCTCCGTTTGAACCTATTAATATTGATTTTTCGCAAGCCTCCGAAGGTATCTATCGCTTCTATGGTTTCACTGCAAACGATGCTGGACAATTCCTCGTACGCGTTTACTCTCCGGATCGGAGAAGTTATGGTGACGCGGTTGTAAGTGTTAGAATTCCCAGTGTTCGCTATACTATTGTCAATGACGAAGATCCCAACCAAACAGTTTATAACGTTCCCGGCAGTCCAGATTTTATTCTGACTGCTTTGGATCAACGTATCTATACCATTTCTGCTCAGGTTTTTGATGCCATAGGTCGCCCTCTGGTGGGTTTTGCAGCCGAAGATGACTGCGACGCGGTTCCTTCTCGCTTTACTCCATTTACTACCTTTGTTCGAAACCTTCGCTACCGCAACACCTCCCTCACTCCAGCTCCTTATTACAACCTCTTGGGTTATGATCGCAATCAAAACGGCAAGATTGATCTCTTGAACCACGAACGCATCAATATGGCTGGTTTTACTTTGATTAGTGGATGCACCTGGTACAATCAGGTGTATTACAACACCGGAGTCTACATGGACGTGGAAAGTGGTGGTTTCTATATCAATCCCATTATTGTCATCCCTGGTGAAGGCGAACAATATACCGGATGGGGTCTGGGAGCCATATATAATGGTATTTACAAAGGTGGATACCTCTTCGCCAATATTGACAAAACAGGTCGGGCAGATGATATCAAAGAGCTGACTTATGCTGATTCCCTGACCCTGGACCATGAAGGCAAAACCTCATTCAAGCTCTTTGTAAACGATTTTGGTCTTTTTGAAAGCTTTGTGGGAGGTCTGGCAGGATTAAATGCTTTGAGCATCAATCCTCAATTTGGCGATGTGGCAGGTATCCCTGGCTTTAGTGGCGATCCCTACGCTCCCCAAAATGTCTGGAAACGATTCCGATTCGGTGGAAAACGTTTCTTTGAACAAAGAGGCAATTGTTCCAATGCTTCGCCCTATGTTACCAAATGGAGCTTGTTCCAGTTAGATTGGGACGCCCATACCGATCATTTTATTTCTATTCGAAGCCCTCAATTTAGCCTTCTTCATGGCAAAAATCGCCAACCCCTTGGCAGAGACTTGTTGGATCCCCGTTTCTATGATCTTCAGTATGGTGTTGAAAACCATCTGATCGTCCAGATTTTCCCTGCAGACTCCCGTGACTTGCCTATGAAAGCTGGGGGAAAAGTTGACATGTATGGTGCCAAGGATGAAATGCACGTGCAGGCCATCCTTAAAAAGGGCGTTGATGGACAAACTCCCGAAGCCAGCTTAAAAATAACCCCTACTGGTACGGGAGCATTCTTTGGCTATATCAATTATTATTTCGAAAAAATGGGTTTTGATGAACTGGATAATCATATTACACTTGGGCTTTACCAATATGAGCATTTTGACTCCGCTAATGGGCTGGGGATCGAAATTGTTTCCGCAGGTACTATGCATCCAAGAGTAAAAACCACCCTAAGGCTTCGCATTGTGGAAGCTTCTGCCCGAGGGCCCATTGCAGATGCCCGAGTTCGGATTCGTGGAGCTGGAATCAACGAAAATACCCGAACCAACAATGAGGGTATTTGCGAGTTTGAGTTTACTCCTACTGAGGAGGGCGTCATTGAGATTGAAGCTACTAAAGCAGGGTTCATTGAAGGCAAAGATACCCTTTTTGTTGGAAAAGATACCCGTCCGTTGTTCCTTCATGTGGATAGCCTTCCTCAACTTACCAATCAAGCAGGCCTGACCGTTCGAGGATATACCAAAACACATGTCCAGGCCTGGATAAATGAGGTTGAGGTTGGCATTGATGCTACTGGCAAGTTTGAACATCGCATCAATTTAAGTGAAGGTGAAAACACCATTACTGTCATGGCTAAGGATGATGTAACCCAATTGGAAGAGCAATATAAAGTAGTATTGGATACGGTAGCTCCGGTTGTTACTTTACATGACCCCGGTAGTTTGGTGGATGTTACTGAAGTCAAGCTTCGCGGTACGGTTTCTGAATCCGCTGAAATTGAAATTAATGGCACAAAAGCTGAACTTATCGGTACCAACTGGCAGTTGAATCTGACGGTGAAATATGGTAAGAATATTTTAACGATAAAAGCAAAAGATGCAGCTGGAAATGAAAGCACAGCTGAAAAAGAAATATACGTGTACCAGCGTTGGGTAGTTGAAATCCAGGTTGGTAGTACCAGTGTGTATTTAAATGGCGTTCCTCAGCCGCCTATGCCAGTTGCGCCTTATATGAAGGATGGTCGGGTCATGGTACCTGTCCGTCTGGTGGCGGAAGCCTTTGGTGCAACAGTGGATTGGTTGGCAGGAACGAGAGAAATTATTGTAACCTTGGAAGGCAATATTGTTGTGATGCGTGTAGGCTCCACCCAGGCAATGGTCAATGGAATTCCTACGATGCTGGATGTTCCTCCGGAAATCGTTGGAGGAACCACTTTTGTTCCGCTGAGATTCATTACGGAAGCCTTGGGTTTTGAAGTAGAATGGATTGAATCGACTCGTACGGTTAAAATTATAAAGCTTGTATGAAAGGCAACCGAGAGAAGGAGTGGGTAGGATGAAAAGGATATTAAGTGTATTTCTGTCGCTTTTGTTATGGTTCAGTATTGTACCACTGAGCAACAATTATCCTACAATCGTGCTTTCTGCCAATAAGAGCAATCCTGCTGCAGCATTTATTGCAGCTCGTTTGCTTAGGGTAGGCTACGATAGAGATGGCAGGGAAATTGATCCGGGGGTTACGGTAGATCCCAACAACCCTGATTCAGGTCCCAGGTATTTCCCCTGGGAATTCCGCCGTGGAAGTCATTGGGGTCGAAAAGAAGTAACCATGATGACCCGACCGCTCTATTGGTTTGAGTTTTACCTTACCGTAAAAGCAGAAGCTGGTGCTAGCCGACCAGAGCATCGTTGGGTTGGCGTGGTGGACACCCATGGCAATTTATGGCTTGATCCGGATGGGCATTTTCACGATTCCTCCTATAATCGCTTTGCTGATCCCAAAGATCCCGCTTATGAGCCCGGAGCCTGTGAAAACAACCCTCGCGCTCAGCGGGATCCGGCATCCAATACCCAGGGGCCGTATATCCTGGACCCCAATAATGACAATTTCAAACAGGAAATTTA